>CAZTHY010000161.1:0-3167 GCA_964613205.1 uncultured Oscillospiraceae bacterium | reverse complement strand
TGGCTGGTGACCATGGACTTGCCCACGCCGCCCTTGCCGGACACCACACCGTAGACCTTGCCCACGCGGCAGCCCTCCCGCAGGGGCTTCTTCTCAAACACGTTGGCTTCGGTGCGCTCCGAGCAGCTCTCGCCGCAGGTGCTGCAATCATGGGTACATTCGCTCATTACAGATTCTCCTTTTATACTGAAACTTACTTAAACGATCAATATTCGTCCTGCCCGCCGTAGACATAGCCGCACAGGGGGCATTTGGGGTAGTCAAAATCGTGACTGCCGCCGCAGCGGGGACAAGTGCGCTGGGGAAGGCCGCCGTCATCAGCGAATCCGCTGAAGTCCGTGCCACCGGTAAAGAATTCCAACTTTCCGCAGCGGGGACAGGCCATGATGGAGACATCCAGCGCACCGGCTATCAGATTGGACAGGTCGCCCAGCAGCCAGCCGGTTTTCCCAAGTTGCAATTTTTCCTCTCCCATAAAGCGCATGGCCGTGCCGCAGCGCAGACAGGCGAAATGATTATCGGCCATCAGTGTGTCCTCCCCACATATATAATATGTATAGCACCAAACGCAGCCTTTTGCAAGCCTATAATGTCAGCAGCGTCACGTTTTCGCGGCCTTGCAGGTAGTCGCCCTCCCGTTTTTGGCAGGTGAACAGCAGGATCTGCCGCTTTTGGCTCTCTTTCAGCAGGTAGTCCAGTGCCGCGTGGAGCCGGTCGTCGTCGAAGCTCACCAGTGCGTCGTCCAGCACCAGCGGCACGCGGTTTTCCGGCGGCAGCACCATGTCGCATATCGCCAGCCGCACCGCCAGATAGAGCTGGTCGGCGGCGCCCTGACTCAGCAGCCGGACGCTGCGCCCCACCGGATCACCGGCGGCCTCGGCGGAGAGGGAGAAATCGCGGCTCAGCAGCACCTTGTCGTACCGCCCACCGGTGATGGCGGCGAAGATCTCCGCCGCACGGCCGCCCAGCGCCGGAGAGAACCGGTTTTGCAGCACCGTGTTGGCATCCGACAGCACCTCCATAGCAAGGGCGAGAGCGTCGTACTCCCCTTGCAGCGCGGCGAGCTGCTCCTCCTTCTGACGAAGCTGCTCCTCCAGGTCGCTGCTGCGGTCGAGGGAGCGGATGCGGCCTGTCAGCGTGTCCAGGCGGCTTTTTTCGGCGGACAACCGGCCTTGCAGCCGGAGCAGCTCCGCTTCCGTCTCCTGCTTCGACAGGGGCGGAGGTGGGAGCTGGGCGAGGGTGTCGTCGATCTGGCCTTCCGGCAGATGGCCTTGCAGCGCGTCACGGTACAGCGCCGCCTCCCGCGCCTGACGGCGGGCGGCGTCCAGCGATGCGGCTTGCCGCCGCAGTCCCCGCAGCGCCGTCTCCACGCCGGACAGGTCGTTGACGGCGGGCTCGAACTGCCGCGTCTGCGATACCAGCGCTGTCAGACGGCGGCGGCAGTTGTCCTCGGCGGCAGCATAGCCGTCGGCCAGCCGCGCGGCAGCGGCCTGTGCCTCGGCGGTCTCCTTATATAAAGGAAGGTACTCCGCCATCTGCGCTTCCAGCTGGGCTTTTCCACGGGCGGTGAGGTTCTCGTTTTCCACGATCAGCCGCTTTCGCAGCGCCAGTGCCAGCACCAGCGCCGCCAAGCCCAGCAGTCCGACGCCGCAGAAGACCCATTGCTGGGGCGATTGCCCCCGAAACACCACCGCCAGCACGGCGGCGATGACCACCAGCAGTCCGTCGGCGATGGGCAGCGCGAAGGACGGCTTCTTCGGCACGCGGATGTTTTCCAGCCGCGTCTGCAACTCCAGCTCCGTGGCAGGGTAGAGGGGGTGGCCGGTGAGGGCGGCCTGCTTGTCGGCGGCGGCCTGTCGGGCGTCCTCCATCTCCTGATGCTGCTGGGCGAGGGCGGTCAGGTCCTGCCGCAGCGCGGCGGCCTGCCCCTCCAACAGCGCCAGCGTCTCCCCCTCCGGCACGTCACCGGCGGTCTCCGCCAGCAGCGCCGCCCGTTGGGCGGCTTCATCGGCGGTCTGGGCGGCGTTGTGATAGGTATCCAGCCGCTGCTGCCGCTCCAGCGACTGCCACTGCTGCTGCCAGCGGCGCAGTTCGACTGTGCGGCGCTCCAGCGCCGTTACCGTCTCCTGTACCTGCACCGATTGGGCTTGCAGGTCGTCCAGCTCCCGCAGGGACAGGCGCAGCGCGTCCATCTCCCGCTCCAGCGTGGGGATGAGGCCGGTCTTGTTGTGCTTGCGGCGGTTGAGCTGCCGCTTGAGCCGCTCATAGGTCTCGGTGTAGGACGTGTCCTCCTCACCGGTGGTGATGAGGGCGGCGATGCGCCGTTCCAGCTCCGCGTCCTGCTCCACCGCCAGTGCATTCTGCCCGATAAAGGCGCTGCGCTCGAATACCTCCCGCGGCACGCCCAGCAGCATCTCACCGGCGTTCTGCGCCGTGATCTCCGGCACCGGCGTGGCGGTGTTTTCGTAGACGCAGGCGAACTCACCCATAGGCGCAGCGGCGCGGCGGGTGGTGCGGGTCATGGTGCAGCGGCCAAGGTGACTGTCGAAGTCCATCCGCCCCTGCATACCGCCGCCGTCCCAGGGCGCAAAGCGGTTCTTGTCCGCCATCGGCCCCCGTTCACGGGTGGACAGACCGTACAGCATGGCGCGGAGGAACGCGCCCCAGGTGGATTTTCCCGATTCGTTGGGGGCGTAGATGACGTTCAGCCCCTTTTGCGGTGTCAGCTCCTGCCCCTTCAACCGGCCAAATGTGGCGCTCAAACGGAGAATATCCACGGCGCAGCCCTCCTTTTTGCCTTGAAATAGTCGTGTTTTATAGTATACCACACCCCGCCTGAAATGTCATCAGGGGGCGGCTGAGAAAAAAGTTTAAAAAATATGAAAAATAGTGTTGACAAATCGATTCAGAAGTAGTAATATATCAACTGTTCCGCGGTTGTGGGACGTGTACCTTGTAAATTAAACAACGAACGAAACGAAAAGCACCAGACGGGAGCACATTTTAAAGATGTGCAACTGAAAAACTTGGAGAAGCGGGGTTAAGTCAATTACCCGCGGAACTAAGTATAAAAAGTTTTAAGCTATGACAAATAGCTCTGTAATGATTTAAGCGGCGAAAGCTGTTTAGATACAATTTATAGAGAGTTTGATCCTGGCTCAGGACGA
>CAZTHY010000160.1:1931-3178 GCA_964613205.1 uncultured Oscillospiraceae bacterium | reverse complement strand
TCGACAATGCGGCATCCAATAATGGGCAGAACCCCGATGCGTATCCCCGCTTGGCGCGAGAGTTTGCAGCCAGCGAGCCAGCCAATGGAGCCATCGTCTACCAAATGCCCGACAAGGAGACTTACAGCAACAGCCTGCCGGTTTACAGCGTGGACGTAAGCTGGGGCAGTATGCTGTTCACCTACCAGCAGGGCGAGTGGCAGCCGGACAAGCATGACTACGCAGGCAACTGGCAGGATGCCACTGCCGATGTCAACCAAGTCACTGTGGCGAATAACAGTGATTGGAAAGTCAACGCAAGTGTTCAATTCGAAGCAGTAGACGCTTTTGCCGACAAGGTGGCTGGGACGATCACGTTTGGCAACGAAAACTGGTCTGGTCAAGTGCTTGATGCACAGAAATCGGGTACAGCCACACTGCAACTATCCCGCAAGCCCAACACGACCTCTCTGCTGGAGAATGACTTCACCGGTGGAACGTCAACCAAGGTCGGCACTGTTACGGTGACGATCACACCAGGCAGCTACAACAATTAAGCTGTCATGCGATAAGGAGGAGATACCAATGGCCAACGCAAAGCGTCTGGCGACGGACGAGAAGAAGGAAAAGCGCAGTCGGTGGCTCATTCTGCTGCTGTTACTGCTGCTGCTCATCGCCATCGGCGTGACGCTGTGGGCGCTGTTCTTCCGCGACCGCGGCACACTGACGCCGGATTACGCCCCTCGCGACGAGGACAAGCACGCCCAAACGCTGGACGAGCCGCAGGAGGACAAGTTGGCGCAGAGCGAGGGCGGCGGTGCGGTCAGTCTGACCTACACCACCGGCGTGACCATCGACATCAGCGATGAACAGGCCACGCTGTATTTCGCCAACCCCAGCAAATCCAATCAGGACATCGTGTTGCAGCTAATGGTGCAGGATGTGCTGATGGCGCAGTCGGGGCGGCTGTCCCCGGGCAAGCAGTTGGGCACTCTCGACCTGCTGGACGGCATGGCGGAACGGCTGGAGACGGGCGGTTACAGCGGCAAGTTCGTGGTGCTGTTCTACCAGCCCGATACCCACGAAAAGACCATCCTCAACACGGAGATACCCGTGGAGATCACGGTGGTCGAGTAACACGTTTCAATAACGCGCAAGCGTTTTGAAAAACAAAAATACATTATAAAGGAGAGCAAAAACATGAAAATGAAAAAGATCGGCGCGCTGGTCTTGGCGCTCGTCATGGCGCTGAGTCTGACCGTCACCGC
>CAZTHY010000160.1:0-1831 GCA_964613205.1 uncultured Oscillospiraceae bacterium | reverse complement strand
TAATTTAACCAACTTCCTCACCGATCCCCGAAAGGGGGTGACCCCTTTCCCCCTTCGGGGGTCATTTCGGGGAGCGGCTCACAGCGAGCCGCTCTCGGAAATGACGCTGCATCAAGCGGCGCACACCGGCGCACGCTACAGGAGAACCGCTATGACACGAAAAAAGACCATCTATCTGCTCGCCGCCCTGTGCGTTGTGGCGCTGGCGTGTATGCTGGCGGCGCTGCTGGCCGGTGGGCGGGAGACGTTCACCCCGCCGCCCTTCGACCCCGCGGCGCAGCAGGGCACGCCCACCGTACCGGATAACGCCGGTTACAGCCAGCTGGACGCCCAGGCGTTTCGCGTCTCCGCTGCCGGTGCGCTGTGGGTGGCAGAGGACAACACGGTGGCGCTGTGGCTGACCAATCCGGCGGACAATACCGTGTGGCTGAAAGCCCGACTGCTGGACGAAAACGGCGCCGTGCTGGGCGAGACCGGCCTGCTGCGGCAGGGGGAGTATGTCCGCGCCGTGACGCTGACCGCCCCGCCGACGGAGACCGCGCCGGTGTCCATCAAGCTGATGGCCTACGAACCGGAGACGTATTACAGCGCCGGCAGCGTGGTGCTGGAGACGGTACTGAACGTGGAATAACAATTACTGACTGAAATACACGGGAAAGGAGATACAACGGATGAAAAGACGCTTTTCTTTGCTGTTGGCGCTGTGTTTGGCAGTATTATTGGCGACGCCTGCCGCAGCGGCGGAGCATACCGTTGTGAAGAGATCGCTTCCCGATACGACGGTCATCGGCGTTTACGGCTCTTACAGGAGCGAGGGTACGCCCACCACCCCTGCCTCCGGCGACACGACGCTGGACGAAAACGGAGACGGCACCATCACGCTGCCCGACGGCACGGAGGTGGCACTGGACGGTGACGAAGCGGACGCGGGGCTGCGGGTGGTCATCATACCGGTGACCGCACAGTCCGACAGGGCGGCCTATGATTGGGCAGCCGGACAGGTGACGGCGCTGGACACCGCGCCGGTGGTCTACTACGTCATGTTCTATCGCGGTGAGCAGGCGGTCACGCCGGAAAAACCGGTGAAGCTGACGCTGACCATGACCGGCAGCTTCGACAAAACGGCGCTGTATTTCATGACCGGCGAGGGCAGACCCCAGCAGGACAAGACTGCCGCCGTCACCACCACGACAGTGACCTTCAACGCCGCCGAAAGCGGGTATTATATGCTGCTGAAAGTCACAGGCACCTCTCACCGTCCGCCGTGGCACCGCCCCAGCGGTACCGGCACAGGCGGCACTACTGACTCCGTCGGCACAGTCCCCGCCCCCAAGACCGGTGACGCCGGCATAGCCCTCTACGCTGCGCTGACAGCGCTGTCTCTGACAGGGCTGAGTTTCGTCAAAAAGCGGAAGTGACGGGTAGAAATTAGACGATAGCACACAGTATACCGCAGGAAAACGCACCCGCAAGGGTGCGTTTTTTGCTGGGAAATTGTAAATTTTTGCTGCGCCCTGTGCTATTCGCGGCGAAAATGGTAGTATATAAGTGCAGGGCGAAAGGAGGGTTGCTGCTTGGATGACAGAGAGATCGTGCGGTTGTTTTACCGGCGCTCGGAGCGCGCCATTGCGGAATTGTCCGCGAAGTATGGCGCGCTATGTTTAAAAATCGCCTACAATATTCTAAATGACGCGCAAGACGCCGAGGAATGCGTCAACGACGCCTACCTCGGCGCGTGGAACACCATCCCGCCGCAAGACCCCGACCCTCTCCGGTCGTACATCTGCCGCATCGTCCGCAACCTGGCGCTGAAAAAGTGGCGGGCAAATTC
>CAZTHY010000159.1:0-3180 GCA_964613205.1 uncultured Oscillospiraceae bacterium | reverse complement strand
TTTCGTAGGGGTCGATGCCCACATCGACCCATTGCACCGCACCACGGAGACGCAACTGGCACCGACAACCACCACATCTGTCATTCCGAGCCAGTGACCGATGTCACTGGCGTGGGAATCCGCATCCCCATAGGAAAGGTGTAATGCACGGCATGGTAAGGGGAGAACGGATTGCCGCACCAGTCTGCGGACTGGTTCGCAATGACATAATCGGTGGTCTTTCCGTCTACCCGAATTTTCCATTCACGGCAATGCCTGCTTGCGGGTCGATGTGGGCATCGACCCCTACGAAATCAATTGTACCCCTCTGCGCCCCACCGTCTTAACGCAATCTTAATCTTCTCCCGACTTTCCCCTCTTGCAGTATGAATTGTTTCGTGGTATGATATATCTAACTCTGCGATTTCATAGGAGGAACTATGCGGGAATATATCATTTTGACCGACAGCAGCTGTGACCTGACCGACCACATGGCGCGGGAGCTGGAGCTTACCGTGGTGCCCCTGTCCATCCACATGGAGGGGCGGGAGTTCCCCAACCTGCTGGACGGCAGCGCCATCAGCTTTGAAGATTTTTACGCCAACATCCGCCGCGGCGTGCTGGCCACCACCTCCGCCGCCAACGTGGGGCAGTTCGTGGAGGCCATGCGTCCCCATCTGGCCGCTGGGAGGGACATCATCTATGTGGGCTTTTCCAGCGCGCTGTCCACCACCTACCAGAGCGGCTGCATCGCCGCCGAGGACTTGCGGCAGGAGTTCCCTGAGCGGCACATCTACACCGTGGACTCGCTGGCGGCGTCGCTGGGGCAGGGCTTGCTGCTGTATCTGGCCGTCCAGAAGAAGCGGGAGGGGCTTTCCGCGCCGGAGCTGGTGACGTGGCTGGAGGAAAACAAGCTGCACATCGACCACTGGTTCACCGTGGACGACCTGAATTACCTGAAAATGGGCGGCCGCGTCAGCGCCACCACGGCGCTGCTGGGCACCATGCTGGCCATCAAGCCGGTGATGCACACCTCCGACGAGGGCACGCTGGAGCCGGTGGGCAAGGTGCGGGGCAGAAAGGCCAGTCTGAAGGCCATGATCGACAAGGTGGCGGAGCTGGGCGTGGAGCCCAGCGAGCAGACCATGTTCATCTGCCACGCCGACTGCGAGATGGACGCCCGCGCCATGGCGGAGGAGCTGAAAGCCCGCTACGGCGTGAAAGAGGTGTTCATCAACTACATCGGCCCCGTCATCGGCAGCCACACGGGGCCTAATACCATGGGGTTGTTCTTTTACGGCATCAAGCGGTGAGGACAAGAACGGCTGCGTTCTTTTCGTAGGGGTCGATGCCCACATCGACCCGCTGCACCGCGCCACGGAGACGCAATGATTTCTGACGCGCACACGCCTGTCATTGCGAGCCAGTGCGAACACTGGCGCGGCAATCCGTAACCCCTTTGCCGCACCGTGCATGGTAGTCTGCCGTTGGGGATGCGGATTCCCACACCAGTCTGCGGACTGGTTCGGAATGACATGATTGGCGGTCTTTCCGTCTACCCGAATTTTTCATTCGCGGCAGTGCCTGCTTGCGGGTCGATGTGGGCATCGACCCCTACAACGAAATGCGTCTCTCTACCGCAAATCGCTGTGTGACGCACCATATTCTTCTACTGTGCGGCGGGGTGAGGTCACCCCGCCCTACGTTCTAAAAAAGGTTGCTTCTTCCCGTGAATTCCGTTATAATGGCACTATCATCCCCACCAAAGGAGGGCTTACCATGAATTGGCTGGAATTGACCATCGACACGTCCCATGCGGGGCTGGATGCGGTGTGCGATCTGCTGGCGCGGCACGACGTGACCTCGCTGATGATCGACGACGAGGCGGAGTTCAACGAATTTCTGGAGCAGAACCACCAGTACTGGGACTATGTGGACGAGGAATTGGTGGAGGATATGCGGGGCGTCAGCCGCGTCACGTTCTATCTGGAGCGGACGGAGGATGCCATCGACACGGTGGCACATATCCGCATCGACATGGCGGCGCTGAAAAAGGAACACCCCGAATACGCGCCTATGCTGCTGTCCGTCACGCCTACCGCCGACGAGGACTGGGAGAACAACTGGAAGAAGTTCTACAAGCCCATGGAGATCGGCGACCGGCTGCTGGTGGTGCCGGAGTGGGAGCAGGTGAAGGACACCTCCCGTGTGGCCGTGCGGCTGAACCCGGGCTTGACCTTCGGCACCGGCAGTCACGCCACCACGCGGATGTGCTTGCAGGCGCTGGAGAAGCACGTTCACGGCGGCGAAAAGGTGCTGGACCTGGGCTGCGGCAGCGGCATTCTGTCCATCACCGCACTGCGGCTGGGCGCGGCAAGCGCTTTCGCCTGCGACATTGACGAGAAATGCGTGGACGTGGCCTATGAAAACGCGGCGCTGAACGGCGTGGGCAAGGACGTGTATACCGTCCGCTGGGGCGACGTGCTCACCGACGCGGCGCTGAAAGCCGACATCGGCGGCGGGTACGACATTGTGGTGGCCAACATCGTGGCGGATGTCATCATGGGGCTGTCCGACAAGGTGCGGCCGTTCATGAAGGAGGGCGGGTTGTTCATCTGCTCCGGCATCATCGACACCCGCGCCGACGAGGTGCTGGCCAAGCTGAAATCCGACGGCTGGCAGATACCCGAACAGCGCAACAACGAGGGATGGTTCAGCTTTGTGTGTGAATAAAAAAGAAGCCCGTGAGGGCTTCTTTTTTTGCGCAGGGGGTGGCGGAGGTTTCGTAGGGGCGGGGTTCTACCCCGCCCGCACGGTAGAAGGACGCACCGGCGGTAGAACGAAAAGGCTCCCCTTGCTTGCAAGGGGAGCTGTCATTTGCGAAGCAAATGACTGAGGGGATTCCGGTGGTGCGGTGCAATGATCCCTTCCGTCACGGCTTCGCCGTGCCACCTCCCCTTTAAAAAGGGGAGGCTTTTTTTCGCCGCGCTGCGGCGAATATTTCGTAGGGGTCGATGCCCACATCGACCCGTACGGCGCACCACGGAGACGCAAAGGGTAACGATACGCACACGCCTGTCATTCCGAGCCAGTGACCGACGTCACTGGTGTGGGAATCCGCATCCCCATAGGAAAGGTGTAATGCACGGTGCGGTAAGGGGAGAACGGATTGCCGCACCAGTCTGCGGACTGGTTCGCAAT
>CAZTHY010000158.1:0-3199 GCA_964613205.1 uncultured Oscillospiraceae bacterium | reverse complement strand
TCGTGGTCATCGAGATCATCGGCGCGCTGTTCAAGGGCGGCAAGAAGGCGTAACCGCTTTCCCCCTTTGATTTTGCGAAAAACATAGCTTTTGCGGTACACCCACCGGTTTTCGGTGGGTGTATCTTTTTTGAGACACATTTTGCCTTTATGCGATGGCAAGCAGGAATAATCAAATAACCACCTTTTTGTATTTTTGTGTTATGCTTAAGAAAAAATCCGGTCTATAGAAGTAGGATATACTTTTGCGAAAGGAGGTGTGCTTATGACGGACGAACAGATTATTGAGTTATACTGGCAGCGAGATGAGCGCGCCATTGAAGCATCTAACGCATATCATGGTGCGGCGTGTATGGCGTTATCAATGCGAATAGTGGACAGCCGTGAAGATGCCGAAGAATGTCTTAACGACACATGGCTGCGTTCCTGGAATGCTATGCCACCTACGCGACCTACGTTCCTGCGGGGTTTTTTCTTGAAAATTATTCGCAATCTGTCACTGAATCGTTTGGATAAAGACAATGCCAAAAAGCGCAGGAGTGAGCATACTGTGCTGCTGGATGAATTAAAAGAGTGTATCCCCAGTGGCGAGTTTGTCGAGGACATCGTACTGGCACAAGAACTGTCGGTGATTATTTCGGAATTTTTGATGAAACAATCCAGACAAGATGCGGCACTGTTTCTGCGGCGCTATTTTTATCTGTTCTCTCTTTCCGAGGCCGCAGAGACGGTTCACTTGACGGAAGCGGCGGCAGCTATGCGATTATCGCGAACGCGACAAAGATTGCGGGCGTACTTGAAGGAGACATATGACTTATGAACGAGCAACAGCTACTTATTGCTATCGGTGAAGTGGATGCTGGGTGTTTGCGGCGGTGTGAGACATATCGCCCTGCACAAAGGTGGCGGAGATTCGCGCAGCGTGCCGCGGTAGTCGCAATGATCCTTACAGCTGTACTGATGCTTGCGTATTATACTGTTCCACAGGTGCGTGCCAGCGTCGATACAAATCTTTTTCATGCAGATACGCGAAAATATATCATTTTGCCGCCGGAAGTGACAAAATGGGAGGAGCCTGTCGCTAATGAATATGGCGGTGTTACTTCGTCCAGCACTCTTGTCCATAGCGGAAAGGGGTACGCCTTAACGCGAGAGGAATATCTCCGCCTTATCGCCGGAGACGATCCGGCCGATATCCTTGCTGACCGAGATATTTGGGCAGCGGAGTGGAAAGATTACGATGGACCACAATGGACACCTGTAGGCGGGGACGGCGAAGAAGTTGTGACCGAATGAGAAGAGACTGTTTGCCCCCGAACCAACAACATGATAAACATGATTTTTGCGATGCACCCACCGGTTTTCGGTGGGTGTATCTTTTTTGACGGAAAAGGGGAGAGGGGAAGGGGGAAAATTAGGCAAAAAGGGGCTTTCTTTTTTCATCGGGCGGGTATATACTGCGGGTAAACGAGAGAAAAGAAACGGGGTGGAGCGCTATGACGGAGAAACGGGCGGAGCTGCTGCTGGCATCGGTGATTGTCGCCCGCAGTACGTCCTTCGTGTTCAACAAGCTGGGGCTGGGCACCATGTCGCCCTTCAATCTGCTGGCGGTGCGGTTCCTGCTGGCCTTCGTGCTGCTGCTGGCGCTGTTCGGCAAACGGCTGCGGGGCGTAAGCGGCCGCACGCTGCGCCACGGCTGCATACTGGGCACGCTGTTCTTCGGTATCATGTCCTGCGAGATGTTCGCATTGCAGACCGTCCACTCCGGCACCGTGTCGCTGCTGGAGAACATGGCCATACTGTTCGTGCCCCTTATCGAGAGCATCCTCACCCGCACCCGCCCGAAAGCGGCCACCTGCCTGACGGCGGTGGTGGCGCTCATCGGCGTGGCGCTGCTGACCTCCGGCGGCGGGTCGTTCCATCTGGGACGGGGCGAGTGTATCGCCCTCTGCTCCGCCGTGCTGTACGCCTGCGCCATCATCGGCATGGATCGCTTCGCCCATCAGGAGGACGGCTTCGTGCTGGGCATTTTGCAGGTGGGCATACTGGGCACGCTGGCGCTGATCGCGTCCTTTATCTTCGAGGCGCCCCGACTGCCCCAGACCGGCGGCGAGTGGGGCATCATACTGGCGCTGAGTCTCGTCTGCACCGGCTTCGGCTATACGTTGCAGCCGGTGGCGCAGGCGCACACCACCGCCCAGCGGGCGGGGCTGTTCTGCGCCCTCAGCCCCCTGTTCGCCACGATTTTCGGCGCGGTGCTGCTCCACGAGGAGATCACCCCTCGGGGCGGCGTCGGTATCGCACTGATTTTGGGCAGCCTGCTGCTGCCCCACTTCTTGAAAGGAAAACACCATGGTGACAAAGTATAAAGCCATTCTCTTTGATATGGACGGCACGCTGCTGGATACGCTGACCGACCTCACCGACGCGGTGAACTACGTCCTGCACCGCCACGGCTATCCCGAACGCACGGTGGAGGAGGTGCGCTCCTTTGTGGGCAACGGCGCACGGAAGCTCATCGAGCGGGCGGTGCCCGCCGGACTGGACGCCGCCACGGTGGACGCGATGCTGGCGGAGTACAAGGACTGGTACGAGGCGCACAACTGCGTCAAAACCGCCCCCTACGCCGGTATAACGGCGGCGCTGGCGGCGCTGGAGCGGGAGGGCGTGAAGCTGGCGGTGGTGTCCAACAAGCCCGACGGCGCCACGAAGAAGCTGGCGGCGCGGTTCTTTCCCCATCTGCCCGCCTTCGGCCAGCGGGACACCATCCCCGCCAAGCCTGCGCCGGACATGGTGTGGGACGCGCTGGCGGCGCTGAACGTGGACAGGGCGGAGGCCGCCTATGTGGGCGACAGTGAGGTGGACGTGGCCACGGCGCACAACGCCGGCCTTACCCTCATCGCCGTGGACTGGGGCTTCCGCAGCCGTGAGACGCTGCTGGCGGCAGGGGCGGAGATGGTGGTGAGCAACGCCGCCGAGCTGCTGGAAAACGTGTTTTGACCATTGACAAACGGCCAAAAGGGGCGTATACTGTCCCTGTATTGTAAAAAGGCCACGACGAAGAAGAAGCTGTCTCCCACGGCAAAAGAGAGGGGTGCCTCCGGCTGAAAGCACCCCGCCTATGGCGCAGCCTGTACCACTTCCGAGCCGCCTGCGACGAGCAGGACGGGGGTTTCCCGTTACAGGAACACACAAGCGAC
>CAZTHY010000157.1:0-3201 GCA_964613205.1 uncultured Oscillospiraceae bacterium | reverse complement strand
CTCCCAATCGGTATACTCCCGTCGTCCTTGCCCTTTTCGATGGTGCGGATCTGGACGTAATACCCCTTGCCGCCGCCCATGTCCACGTAGACGCGGTCGCCCTCCTTGGCACCCATGACGGCGCGGCCTACAGGGGATTCCTTGCTGATCCAGCCCTTGAGGGCATCCTGCCGCAGCGTGGTCACCAGCGTGATACGTCGGGACTTCTGCACGTTCTCCATGAAGATCTCCACCGTGTCGTACAGCCCTGCACCATCGGCGGGAGGCGCATCGTCGATAACCTTGGCGGTCTTGATCATCCGCTGCAAGTAGCGGATACGGGCGTCGTTGCGGTTCTTGTCCTGCTTGGCGCACTTATACTCGAAATTCTCGCTGAGATCGCCGAACGCCCGCGCCGTCTGCACGTCCTCGATGAGCTTGGGACGCAGCGTCTGGACGCGGTAGTCGATCTCCTCCTGCATTTTCTGAATGTCGGCTTTCGTTAATTCGTCATACATAGCTTATTCCTCTCCGATCTCCGCCAGCCGCTCCAGCGCCGACGGCCATTTTTCCAAGTCGATGCCGGTGTAGTTCACCACCAGCACATGGGGCGGCGCATCCGCCTTGCGGCTGTAATAATCCGACAGCATGGCCAGCCGTATGCCCCGCCGCTCCGCCTCACGGCGCAGCGTTTCATCCTCAATGTCGCAGTCCAGCCGCAGCAGGAAGTGCAGCCCCGCATCCTGCTCGGTGATGTGGGCTCTGTCCGCCAGCGCACCGCTCCGCACCGCCGCGATCACCGCGTCCCGCTTCTGATGGTACCGCTTCCGCATCCGGTTCAGGTGCTTTTCGTAGTACCCGCCTGCGATGAATTCAGACAGCGTATACTGCTCGAAGGACGACACGGTACAGGCGTAAAACCCCAATTTCTCCCGAAACAGCCCCAGCAGTCCCCTCGGCAGCACCATGAAGCTGACGCGGATGGAGGGGGCGATAGTCTTGGAGAAGGTGTTCAGATAGACGACGTGCTGCCCGCCGTCGATGGAGAACAGCGTGGGGATCGGCCGCCCCACGAAGCGGAACTCGCTGTCGTAGTCGTCCTCCAGAATATACCGCCCCTCCCCCTGTCTCGCCCAGTGCAAGAGCTGCTGGCGGCGGGCGATAGGCATGACGATGCCGGTGGGGTAGTGATGGCTGGGCGACAGGTGTACCACGTCGGCACCGGACTGCGTCAGCGCCTCCACCGACAGCCCCGCACCGTCCAGTGGAATGGGGCAGACGGTGGCGCCGCTGCTGCGGTAGACACGGGCGATCTTGCCGTAGCCGGGATCCTCCACGCCGTACCGCCGCTGCCGTCCCAACAGCTGCACCAGCAGCGTGTACAGCACCTCCGTACCGGCACCCACCACGATCTGCTCCGCCCCCACCTCCATGCCGCGAAACTGCCGGAGGTGTTCGGCAATGGCCTGCCGCAGCGCCAGCGCTCCCTGCGGCGGCGTAGGCAGCAGCAGTCCGTTGCCCCGCTCCAGAATGGTGCGCCGCATGAGTCTCGCCCACACGGTGAAGGGGAAATCCTCCGCCGCAATGGAGTTGGTGACGAGGTCGAGGAACCACCGCCGCTCCTCTGGCTCCTCCCCCGCCGTCATGGCGGGCGGTGCCGACAGGGGCGGCTGGACGGCGGAGACGAAGTAGCCCTTCTTCTCCACGCCGGTGAGGTAGCCCTCCGCCATCAACTGCTCGTAGGCCGTCTTGACGGTGATGACGCTGACCTCCAGATGGGCGGCCAGTGCCCGCTTGGAGGGCAGCTTCTCCCCTGCCGCCAGCGTACCGGAGAGAATGTCCGCCTTGATGCGGCGGTAGAGCTGCTCATAGAGGCTGACACCGCCGCCTTTTGTCAATGTATAGGTCAGCATGGTTTCTCCCAACTGGTATGGACAAATAAAATCAAAATGGATATTTCAATCATACCAGTTCTCACTATAATACGGCTTGTAGAAAAAAGCAAGGGGCAATTTGCCACACTGCCCCCTACCCCCGAAAGGAGCAACCCCTATGTCCGACAGGAAGCTGAGATACATGGTCACGGCGGCGGTGATGGCGGCGCTGACTTTCGCCGCCACCATGGTCATCCGGATCCCTGCGCCCACCGGCGGCTACGTCCACCCGGGGGATGCGCTGGTGCTGCTGTGCGGCTGGCTGCTGGGGCCCTGGTGGGGCGGCGCGGCGGCGGGCATCGGCTCCATGCTGGTGGATCTGCTCAGCGGGTACGGCACCTTTGTCCCGGGTACGCTGGTCATCAAGTTCCTCGTCGCCATGGCATCAGCGCTGGTGGTGAAAGCGCTGCGGTACAAGCACTACGGCTACGTCATCAGCGCCGTGGTGGGCGAGGTCATCATGGTGGGCGGCTATTTCGCCTATGAAGCCCTCGTTCTGCGCCTTGGTATCGGCGCGGCGGCAGGCGTGGTGGCCAACGTGGTGCAGGGCATAACCGGCGTGGCCATCGGTCTTGCATTGCTGGGTCTGCTGAAAACCGGCAAGGTACTGGACAAGCTGGCCATTCGGTGGTAAACTTACAGTAACAAACGAGAAAGGAAGCGTGATCATGGCCGGTATCGTACATGATGTAGAAAATAAGGAGCTGCTGACCGTTCTGCGCCAGCAGTCCGCCGAGGCCGCAAAGGAGCTGGCGGAGGCCGCCCATCTGCGGCGCGGTCAGATCGTGGTGGTGGGGTGCAGCACCAGTGAGGTGGTAGGCCGCCAGGTGGGAAGCTGGTCAACGCCGGAGGCCGCCGCCGCCATTTTCGAGGGGCTGAACAGCGTGTTTGCCCCTATGGGCGTGTATATCGCCGCCCAGTGCTGCGAGCATCTCAACCGCGCCATCATCGTGGAGCATGAGGCGGTGCCCACGCTGGACATCGTCAACGTGAAGCCCCAGCCCAAGGCAGGCAGTTCCTTTGCCACGGCGGCATATGAAGCGTTTCAGCATCCCGTGGCAGTGGAGGAAATCCGCGCCGACGCGGGACTGGACATCGGCGGCACACTGATCGGTATGCACCTGAAAAAGGTAGCCGTACCGGTGCGGCTGAAGCAGAACCATCTGGGCGATGCCATTCTGCTGGCCGCCCGCACCCGTCCCAAGTTCATCGGCGGCGAGCGCGCCGTGTATGACGACAGCCTGAAGGACGGCTACCCTGCGTTTTGACGAAAAAAAGAGAGCCTTGC
>CAZTHY010000156.1:0-3230 GCA_964613205.1 uncultured Oscillospiraceae bacterium | reverse complement strand
TACAGCCACGAGCTGCCGGAGGAGCCGGAAGAGGAGGAAGTGGAGGACTATCCCGTCCACCTGTTCCTGTCCCGCGAGGGCTATTTCAAGAAGATCACGCCTCAGTCTCTCCGTATGTCCGGCGAGCAGAAGTACAAGGAGGGCGACAGCCAGCGCCAGTACTTCGAGGCCACCAACAATACGGAGCTGCTGTTCTTCACCGACAAGTATCAGGTCTACAAGACACGCGCCAGCGAGTTCGGCGAGTCCAAGGCGTCGCTGCTGGGCGACTACCTGCCGGCCAAGCTGGGTATGGACAGCGGCGAGAACGTCATCTTCCTCTGCCTCCCCGGGGATTACAGCGGCGCCATGCTGTTCTTCTTTGAAAACGGCCGCGCCGCGCGGGTGGCGCTGAGCGCCTACGCCACCGTGTCCAACCGCCGCAAGCTCACCGGTGCCTACTGCGACAAGTTCCCGCTGGTGGACATGGTACATCTGAAAGAGGAGACGGAGCTGGCGCTGGAGACCAACGAACCGCGGGCGCTGCTGCTCCACACCGCCCTGCTGTCCCCCAAGACCACCCGCGCCACACAGGGCGTGCAGGTCATGACCATCAAGCCCAAGTACCATCTGGAAAAGGTGCTGCCGCTGGAACAGAGCGGCATCACCAACGCCGCCCGTTACCGTACCCGCTCCCTCCCCGCCGCCGGCGCACTGCTGCGGCAGGAGGACAGCGAGGAAAAGCAGCTTGAGCTGCTGTAAGGCGAAAGGAGACGCGACATGAGAAAGAAGCTGTCTGCGCTGGCGCTGCTGGCTTTGCTGCTGGTCACCTGTACCGGATGCAGTTTGCTGGAGCGGGAGTGGTACGAGGTCACGCCCCACAGCTCCGCCTTCTACGAGGGCGAGGGTCGCGACGTGCTGCGGGCGGACACCTATCAGGATCTGGTCAACGACATTTTGCTGCTGGTGGGCAACCACTCTGAAGAAGGCACCATTTGGCTCTACTACGCCCAGGAGGGTCTCGATGCCGGTGAAGCGGCGGAGAAGGCCTGCCGCGAGGTGGAGCAGGACACCCCCATGGGTGCCTATGCCGTGTCCTACATCCAGTACACCGTGGACGACACCGCCCGCAATTACAGCGAGATCGCCGTCACCATCGGCTACCAGCGCACCGAGCAGCAGATCGTGGACGTAGCCCACGCCACCAACGTGGCGGCGCTGGAAGACCTGCTGACGGAGGCGGCACAGTCGGGCAGGACGGAGCTGGCGGTGCAGTTCAGTGCCTACGAGGGCACCGCCCAGCAGGTGCAGCAGATCGTCAACCGTGTCCAGACCGCCCAAAACAGCGGCGGCTGGACGGTGAACTACTATCCCGACACCACCAACATCGGCGTGGTGGAGATCCTCATGCGCTGAGCGGGAAAAAGAAGAAATTTTTCTCACAAAAGGAAAATGCGGGGTTGACAAACCGCCGGACATACGGTATAATCAACCTTGCGTTTGCGGGCGTAGCTCATCTGGTAGAGCGCGACCTTGCCAAGGTCGAGGTAGCGAGTTCGAGCCTCGTCGCCCGCTCCAAAAAAGAAAGACACGACTCTGTCGTGTCTTTTCTTTTTTTGGAGCGGCGCTTTTGTTTCACAAAAGCGATCGCCTGCGGGCGGATGATTGAACGCGAGCGGGGGAACCCGCAAAGGTTCCCCCCTCACACTCCCCCTTCCTTGCGAAGCCAAGGGGTGCAATACGACATGGTCGTGTCTTTTCTTTTTTGGAGCGTTACGGTTTTGCGTAGCAAAACCGGCCGCCTTTTTATTTTCTCTTGCCTTCCCCTGTGGGGAAGGTGGATTGCCGCAAAGCGGCAAGACGAAAGGGGAGAACCGGATTTAGGAACGCTCCTACCGATAGTCTCTGCGGAGGGGCACTCTCCCTCAGTCGGCTTCGCCGACAGCTCCCTCACAGAGGGAGCCGAGAGGACTGTGGGTTTGCGGGAGTATGTCGTTTTTCGGGACGTAGGGCGGGGTGAGGTCACCCCGCCGTTTCGCCGCAGCGCGGCGAAAAAAGCCTCCCCTTTTTAAAGGGGAGGTGGCAACGCGAAGCGTTGACGGAAGGGATCATTGCACCGCACCGAAAGAATCCCCTCAGTCATTTGCTTCGCAAATGACAGCTCCCCTTGCTTGCAAGGGGAGCCTTTTTATTTCACCGTCTTTTTTTGCTCAAATTCTCACACAAACCGGTCGTCGGGATGGAACGTGTTATCCTGCTCGTAGGGCGGGGTGGGGGATTTCAGCGCCTTGATCTGCTGGTAGTAGCCCATCTCCGTCTGCATGATGTAGGGGTTGACCCAGATGCCCAGAATGCCCAGCGACACGCTTACCAGCAGCTTCCAGCCCAAAAATGTCAGGTCGAGGACGAACAGCGCACCCTTGAAGCCGTAGGTCTGCTTCTTGCTCTCCCGAATGGCCTCCATCACGCCCATCTCCGGATTTTCGCACAGGTTGTACAGGGCGAAGCGGTAGCGGTAGGCGGCGATGATGCCGGGGACGATGAACAGCAGCGACCAGAGGAAGATATAGATATAGGTGACGATGCTCAGCAATATGACCTTCCCCGCGAAGGAGAAGCCGTCCAGCATACAGCCGTAGGGCATTTCCTCGCCGCGGCGGATGCCCAGATGGTAGATGACCTGACCGGCGGACAGCACCTGCAAAAGCAGCGCACAGACGATGGACACGAACCACACCACCATAGCGGGGAAGGCGTTGTGCAGCACCAAAAAGCTCAGGTCCACGCCGTAGGTCAGGGAGTACTCCCAAACGGTCTCCTCGTCCAGCGCCACGAAATTGCTGACAAGGTCGATCACGGTGGTCACCGCCAGCAGCAGCAGCGTGAAGCGGTAGGCGGAGACGCGGGCGGTGCGGACGATGCCCCGTGCCTCCTGTTTCAATGAAATGCGATCCAGCATAGCGAACTTCCTTTCCCATGGGAGACGGTCATGTTTGTCTCTAATCAAAAATAGTCTATCACAAGGCGGCAAAAAATACAAGAGGGAGGACGATAGGGGAACAAAATGGCAAAAACGGACGGCGGCTCACATCAAGTTTGCGACAAAAACCGCAAAATTCGGAAGAATTACCTTAGGAAGTACTGGACAAGGGCGAAGTTTTGTTGTAATATCTAATGTAGTATGCGGTGGCATCGCGCCACCCGGTAGTAAGATGAGGTGAAGACAATGGCACAAGCTTTCTTTGGCGGCG
>CAZTHY010000155.1:0-3237 GCA_964613205.1 uncultured Oscillospiraceae bacterium | reverse complement strand
TTTCACCGAAAAACCCGCCTTTCCGGCGGGTTTTTCTTGACGTTTCTCCGCCTTTGCGGGTATAATGAAAATAGTGTGTTCCCATATAGAAAGAGAGAGGGAGAAACCCATGAAGAATCGTTTTATCGCTATTGCGGCGGCGCTGGTGCTGGGCGCTGCGCTGTACCTGCTGGCCGGTGTGACACCTGCCGTCTCCGCCGTGCCCAACAGCGCACCGGTGGCCGCTGCCGCACAGGAGCTGTCCGCCGCCGCCGAAAATCTGTCCGCCGCACTGCCGGTAGCGGAGACGCTGTCCGACCTTCACGACCAGATCCAGCAGCAGATGGTGCGCTCTCACACCCCCGTCACCATCGACCTCGGCTGGTGGCAGAGCCACTACAACGACATCATCGGCTACGTGTACAGCCCGGGCACGCCCATCAGCTACCCCATCGCCTATGACGGCGACAACGTGTACTACCTGCACCACGACCTGTACGGCAATTACAGCGAGTACGGCACCATCTTCCTGGATGCACGGGTACCCAGCGACTTTTCGGGGCAGAATAACGTGCTCTACGGCCACCACATGGCCGACGGTACCATGTTCGCCTCCATCTCCAACTACAAGCAGCAGTGGTACTACGATGCCCATCCCTACTATTACGTCTACACCAACAACGGCAACTACCGCGTGGACATCTTCGCCGGTATCGTCGTCCCCGGGGAGCATGAGGTGTTCAGCACCTATCTGTCCCCCGAGACACTCCAGCGGTTCATCAACAACTCCACCTTCTACTCCGGCAGAGGCGTGCCCAGCGGCCAGATCATGACGCTGTGTACCTGCTCCTACGAGGCGGCCAACTACCGTTATGTGGTGCTGGGCGAGATGGTGAAGCTGGCGGAGGATACGGAGGTCAGCGCATGACGCCTCAGGAACAGAACGACCTCTACCAGCTCCTGCTGCGCCGTGCCAATCGACCCCACACCTTCACCACCGCCAACGGTATGCGCCTTGACAGCGTGTCCGACGGCCGTGCCGAGGGGTCTGCGGAGGTGACGGAGACGCTGCTGAACCCGCTGGGCATCGTCCACGGCGGCGTGTACGTCACCATGATGGATCAGGCGGCGGGCGCAGCGGCCTGCAGCCGCGGCAGCCGGTGCCGCACCGTGGACTGCGAGGTGCGCTTCTTTGCACCGGCGGAGGGCGAAAAGCTGTACTCCCACGCCGAGGCCGTCCGCCTTGGCCGCAGCATCGCCGTCATCCGCGCCTGGGTCACCGACGAAAAGGAAACCCTCTGCGCCGAAGGTACCTATACCTTCCGCCTAAAGGAAGGCTTCCCGAGGGAGGAATAGGGCAGGGGACAGGAGACGTCTTATTTCCGCTATATCAGAAACAGACGCGCAAAAGAAGCTTTTAACGAGATGGAAAGTGCCGCTGAAAAGCGGCGCTTTTCTTTGTTCACAAATAATTCAACACCGCGGGGGTTGACATTGGGGCTGGGTGGTGGTACACTGCGTTTAGCACTCGAAGGCATGGAGTGCTAAACGGAGAAATGACTATGGAAATGACCCAGCGGAAAAAACAGATATTGAAGATCGTAGTGGACAGCTACGTGGCCACCGCCGAACCAGTGGGCTCCAAGGCCATTGTGGAGCGGATGACGGAGAAAGTCAGCTCCGCCACGGTACGCAACGAGCTGGCCGACCTAACGGAGCTGGGCTATCTGGAACAGCCCCACACGTCGGCGGGACGCATTCCCTCCGCCAAGGGCTACCGGCTGTACGTCAACGAGCTGATGGAGCACAAGCCCCTGTCGGCGGAGGAGACGGAGCAGATCAACACCGCACTGGCCAAGCCTTTGCAGCAGGTGGATCAGGTCATCAGTCAGGCGGGGCAGATGGTGTCCTCCTTCGTGGGGTATCCGTCCTACGCCGTGGCCGACCACCGGACGGAGACCACCGTTCGCCGCTTCGAGCTGATCGGCGTGGACGAGAGTGGTTTCATCGCCGTGGTGATGCTGTCGGATGAGCGGGTAAAGAGCCAGCTCATGCGCGCCGTCCTCCCGCTGGAGGCGGAGACGCTGCCCCAGCTCAGCCACCTGTTGAATACCCATTTTACCGGCGTAGGTGCCGGTCAGATGAACCGCACGCTGATGAATCTCAGCGAGCAGGTGTCCGGCCAGTGGTTTCTCGTGCTGAATCAGGTGGTGGAATACGCCGGCACGCTGCTGGAGGAATCCAGCCACCAGCAGGTCTACACCAACGGTGCCAGCCAGTTGTTGAAGTTCCCCGAATTTCGGGACATCGACAAAGCCCACGATCTGATGAGCTTCATGGTGGACAACAAGGAGTCTCTCCCCGTCCCTGCGGGAGACACACCGATGCAGATATTGATCGGCCCCGAAAACGTCAACGACGCTTTGAAAGAGAGCAGCGTGGTCATCGCCAGCTACGACATCGGGGACAATATGCGGGGCTTGGTGGGCGTGGTAGGCCCCACCCGCATGGATTACGCCGCCGTAGCGGCGCGGCTGAGCTACTTTGCGGAGAGCCTGAGCCGTATGTTTGGTAAAAAACAACTGCCGGAGGATACACAATGAGCGACAAGGAAAAGAAGGAACAGCAGCAGCCGGACACCGCGCCGGAGGTGGACACCACACCGGAGACGGAGGCCGCCGACACGCCGGAGCAGCCGGAGACGTTCACCGTCACCCGTGAGCAGATGGAGCAGATGGAGGGGCTGGCCAAGTCCCTGTCCGAGGCCAACGACAAGTACCTGCGGCTGGCCGCCGAGTACGACAACTACCGCAAGCGCACCGCCAAGGAAAAGGAGAACATCTACGGCGACGCGAAGGCCGACACGGTGAAGCCCTTTTTGGCCGTGTACGACAACCTGGAGCGGGGCGTTGCCCAGTACGACGAGGCCGACGTACACCGGCAGGGTCTGGAGCTGATCCTGCGCCAGCTCACCGAGGAGCTGAAAAAGCTGGGCGTGACGGAGATCCCCGCGCTGGGAGAGACCTTCGACCCCGCCGTCCACAACGCGGTGATGCACACCGAGGACGAAAACGCCGGTGAAAACGCCGTGGTGGAGGTCTTTCAGAAGGGCTTCATGATGGGCGACAAGGTGCTGCGCTTCGCCATGGTGAAGGTGGCCAACTAAGCGAAAACACTGCATTTTTGAATACAGTCAGTAATATACATTTATCTATATACAGGAGGCAATCATTATGTCTAAAGTTATCGGTATCGACC
>CAZTHY010000154.1:0-3244 GCA_964613205.1 uncultured Oscillospiraceae bacterium | reverse complement strand
TCTTGCCGTTTCTGAAATCACCGGCGGTAATAGTTGCCATATTGATATTCCTCCCGTTGTGTATGAGGGAATATCACTTCGGTAAGATTCCCTCTGAATGAATTTAGAGTTGGTCGAAATCGACCTCGTATATTCTACATGATAAGCGACGTTTTGGCAAGTGTTTCCGCAGAAAAAGTTGCGCTCAATCGCATTTTTCCCGCGCCAGCGCCTTCCACGGCCGCTGTAAACCGTGTAAAACCTTCTGCCAGAGCGTTACGGCGCCGCCCAGCGGCTCCACCATCACCGGCAGCACGCCCGCCAAGTTCGCCCCCAGCATATCCGTCAGCAGCTTGTCGCCCAGCATGGCGGTCTCCGCCGCTGTCACGTTCTGACGCGCCATGGCACGGCGGAAGCCCTTCACCGACGGTTTCCCCGCGTGACCCTCGTAGGAGATGCCCAGATCGCGGCAGAACCGCTCCACCCGCACGGGGCTGCGGTTGTTGGAGAGGATCATCACCGTGATGCCCGCCTCCTTCAGCGTCTCCAGCCACCGGCGCAGCGCGTCATCCGGCTCCTGCTGGGATTTAGGCGCCAGCGTGAAGTCCAGATCGGTCAGCAGCAGCCGCACACCGCGGCGGGTGAAATAGTCCGGTGAAATGGCGGTGTAGGATGAAAACACCCGACTGGGGCGCATGGAAAGGCGCATAAGGCGGCGTCCTCCTTCATACAAGTGAGTACACCTATTGTACCACGGAGAGGGGGAAAACACAAGTGCGGTTATTTGTGGCCTCTGCGCCGCCCTACACGGCGCTGCCCCATTACGTCACGCCTGTCCGCGCCGCCTACCGCATCGAGGGCGGCACGCTGTGCGCCTTGCCCCAGCCGGAACAGACATGGGGCGGTGTACTGCTCATCACGGAGCAGCGGGAGGACGATCTGTGCCGCGTCCTCCCCGCCCTGCTGTGGGAGTGCCGCAGGCGGCACTACGGCGGCGTAGCCGTGCCCTTTCCCGCACCATCACTGGTGGCGGCGCTGCGGCGGCCGCTGCGGGAGGCGGGACTGTCGCTGTGGGTCAATGAATCCGACGGTCTGGCCGCACCGGAATGCCGCGTGCTGGTGAACACCGCCGTCACCGGCGGCCATTTGGAGGAACGGCTCACCGATGCCTGCCGTGCTTTTGGAGCAGAGCGCATCGTGCTGGATGTCCAGCGGCTGCGGACGGTCTATCCCCTGCCCTGCTCCAACGATGGCACGCCCCTGTCCCCCGACGAGCTTTACCGCCTCAGGCAAGACCGGCCTGTCTATTACGCCGGTGAGCTGGGCGCGCGGTACTTCACCTGCCGCTGGCAGGGCAAAAGCGGCTTCGTCCTCTTTGATGACGGCGACACGCTGCGGTGGAAGATCGCCTTGGGCGAACGGCTCCACATTCCACGGGCGCTGCTGACGCTGCCGGAGAGCGAGGACATCCTGCCGGAGGTGCTGGCAAAAAAAGGGGAGCCTGAGACGAACTCAGGCTCCTGATGAGATCAATAATAACGCTTGTTACGGTTCTTGCGCGCGGCCTCGGACTTCTTGCGGCGCTTGACGCTGGGGCTCTCGTAGCACTCTCTGCGACGCACCTCGGCCAGGACACCCGCCTTGGCGCAGCTTCTCTTAAAACGCTTCAGAGCGCTGTCCAGGGACTCGCCTTCCTTGACATGAACTTCGGACATCTATATTTCCCTCCCTCCGACGCACCCGGCTAATTCCAGGGTGCTCTTTAAGAGCCATTCACATGACTAACGGGTGTTATTATACCGATATTTCCCCCGCTTGTCAAGCACTTTTTCTCCAAAAACCGCGTTTTTTGAGTGAGTTCCAATCTCTCGGCTCCCTCTGTGAGGGAGCTGGCACGGCGAAGCCGTGACTGAGGGAGAGAGGGCTCCGCAACATCTATCGGTAGAACCTTTCCTAAATCCGGTTCTCCCCTTCCGTCATTTGCTGCGCAAATGCCACCTTCCCCGCAGGGGAAGGCAAGAGAATAAAGAGGCGGCGAAACGGCGGGATGAGGTCACCCCGCCCTACGACCATCGACGCGACCCTCTGCGGAGCAGTCTCTCCCTCAGTCGGCGCTTTGCGCCGACAGCTCCCTCACAGAGGGAGCCGAGAGGATGAAAAGTGCAGCAATCCCCGCTATTCGGCAAAAAAAGAACGCCCGACAGGGCGTTCTTTTTGGTTTACTTCGCGGGCTTGACGATGAGGTTTACCAGCTTGTTCTTGACCAGAATGGTCTTGACCACGGCCATGCCCTCTACGGACTTCTTCACCTTGTCCAGCTCCATGGCGGCGGCCACTACGGTGGTCTCGTCGCTGTCCACGGGGACGACGACGGTGCCCTTCAGCTTGCCGCCGATCTGGACGGCCATCTCCACGTTGGCGTCGATGGTCTTGGCCTCGTCGTAGACAGGCCAATCCATCTGCATGGCCATCTTGCCGTACTTGGCGGCGAAGCCCAGCAGCTCCCACATCTCCTCCACCATGTGGGGAGCGAAGGGGCTGAGCAGCAGCAGGAGCTGCTCCACGTCGCCCTTGGTGCAGCCGTTGGCGTAGAACTCGTTCACCATGGTCATCATGGCGGCGATGGCGGTGTTCAGCTTCAGCTCGTCGATGTCCTGAGACACCTTCTTGATGGTCTTGTGGACGATGGACTCGTTCTTGGCGGAAACGGACTCGTCATCCGCCGCCATCTCCATCAGGTTCCAGCAGCGGTCGAGGAACTTCTTGCAGCCGCGGACGGCGTTGGTGGACCAGGTGGCGGTCTTTTCAAAGTCACCGATGAACATGATATACAGCCGCAGCGTATCGGCGCCGAACTCCTTCACCACGTCGTCGGGGTTCACCACGTTGCCCAGAGACTTGGACATCTTCACGGAGGTGCGCTGGGCGAGACTGCCGTGGAGACGGATCAGCTCCTCCTTCTCCGCCTCGGTCTTGGCGTTGCCCACATAGTAGGGGTTCTCGCCCAGGATCATGCCGTGGCTGGTGCGCTTGGCGTAAGGCTCCTTGGTGTGTACCACGCCGATGTCGTAGAGGAACTTATGCCAGAAGCGGGAGTACAGCAGGTGCAGCGTGGTATGCTCCATGCCGCCGTTGTACCAGTCCACAGGGCCCCAGTATTCCTCGGCGTCCTTGCTGACCAGCTCGTCCTTGTTGTCGGGATCCATATAGCGCAGGAAGTACCAGCTGGAGCCCGCCCAGTTGGGCATGGTGTCGGTCTCGCGCT
>CAZTHY010000153.1:0-3248 GCA_964613205.1 uncultured Oscillospiraceae bacterium | reverse complement strand
TCATTTACTATGGAAAGTGAGGCGGGCAGGCCGCAACTGCGGCCACATCGTCACCTGCACCGCCGCGCCGGAGACCTGCCCCGTCTGCGGCCAGCCGCAGGCGTTTTTTCCAGATCAAACCGGAGAATTATTGAGAAATCAGAATTTTGCCGCAGAGAGACGCGAAGCAAAACCGCCCGAACGAAATGTTCGGGCGGTTTTAGTCCAGCACCAAATTGTTACTAATTTGTCATCATTGTGGTGAAATTGTCACTTTTTTGTTACCGGATAGGGTGGAAACGCGGAGAGGGGCGGCGTATACTGGTCGTACACAGAAAGACAGGAGGGCTGCCTATGAAACGACTGGTGACGATGGCGCTGGCGGTGTGCCTGCTGCTGACGCTGGTGGGCTGCGGCGGCACCGTTGACGAGGGAAAACATCCGCTGGACAGCGAAACACAGGCTCCCGTGGCGGAGAAACTCCCGCCAGCCGGCACGCTGGAAATATGGACGATATCTCAAGAACGATGGGATATAGCGGGTGAAATAGTGGAGCTGGAGCAGTGGCAGATTGACGATATTCTGTCCGAGGAACCGGTAGTGCTGCCGGAGGAGCAGCAGATATTGGCAGAGCTGCGCTGCGGCGACACGGTCATTACCTACTCCGGCATGGCGGATCGTCCCGCCACCGCCACGGTGGTGGCGATCTGGGAGAGCCGATGCCGTTACACCCGCATCACGCTGGAGGATTTGCGAGGTACGCTGGTCTCGGCCAAACTGGAACTGCCTGATAGCACATCCGTATATGCGGCAACAGACGATTTGTCGCGATTGCAGACCATGTTGACAGGAGCGAAACCCTATGGCGGCGGCGGGAGCTGCGTTTTTGGAGGCATACTGACGCTGGCATTTGACGATGGACGACAGGTGACGATGGCCAAGGCCACCGACGGCTGCCCCACCTTCGCCTTCGGCGGCTACGCCTGCTACACCGTCAGCCAAAGCGACAACGACGCATTTTGGACAATGTTCGGCGGACAGAAAAAATAAAAAGAACGCCCGCGGGCGTTCTTTTTTGATATTTCGGTGCGGTGCCGCATTTTCGACCGGTTCAGCCGCCGTCCCGTCCGCACTCCAAAAAGCGGACGATCTCCATCAAAAACCGGTCGCCGTACCGCTTCGCTTTGTACTCACCTACGCCGGAGACACCGCGCAGCGCGGAGGGGGTGGTGGGACGCTTGCGAGCCATGTCCTGCAGCGTGGCGTTGGAAAAGATCAGATAGGGAGGGGCCTTTTCCTCGGTGGCGATCTGCCAGCGCAGCGATTTCAAGGCGGCGAACAGTGCATCGTTAATGGATGCGTCCAGTGCCGGCGTGCTGATCGCAGACGCTGCCTTTGCCGTAGGTTTGCGGACGGCCATGACCACCTCTTCGCCGCGGAACAGAACATCTTTGGAGCGGGCGGTCAGATGGAGCGTCTCATACCGGCTATCCCTGAATAAAAATTCGCACGTCACCAAATGCTCGATCATCTCCTGCAGATCGGAGCGGGCGGTGTCTTTCATCAATCCGTAGGTGGAGAGCGTGTCCAATCCCAGCGTCATAATGCGCTTGTCACGGCTGCCGCGGAGGACGCGCACCACCAGCGATGCGCCTACCGCGTAGCCCAGGTGGTCGTGGATGCGCTTGACGCAGGACAGGATCATCCGTGACTGGGTGGTGATGTCCTTTTGCGCCATCTCGGTGGTGCAGTTGCCGCAATTGCCACAGCTTTCCGCGTGGCGCTCACCGAAATAGTCGAGGATATAACCCCGCAGACAGTGTGCGGTTTTACAGTAACCGATCATTTTGCCCAGCCGCGCGATATCTCGTTCAATATTCTGGCGCTGCTGCTCGTCAGTCAGTTCTTCGTTGGGATCGGGGTGCTCAATAAGGAACCGCGCCGTGCGGATATCGCTGCTGCCGTAGAGCAAAATGCACTCCGCGTCGGCGCCATCCCGCCCCGCGCGGCCGGCCTCTTGATAGTAGGCCTCGATGCTCTGAGGCATATTATAGTGAATAACGAAGCCAACATTGGACTTGTCGATGCCCATGCCGAAGGCGTTGGTGGCCACAATGACTTGGGCGCGGTCGCGAACGAAATCGTCCTGATTGATCTGCCGCTCGTTGGGAGACAGACCGGCGTGGTAGCAGGTGGCTGAAATATCGTTATCTTTCAGCATTTGGCAAATTTCCTCTACATTTTTGCGCGTGGAACAGTAAATAATGCCGTTTTTGCCCTCCCGCTCCTGCACCAGATGCAGCAGCGTCACTTTCTTACTGCGGGGCGTCAGCACGTCGAACCGCAGGTTGGGACGGTCGAAGCCGGTGACAATGCGCAGCGGATCCCGCAGCCCCAAAATGCGCTCCACGTCCTCCCGCACCTCCGGCGTGGCAGTGGCGGTGAAGGCCGAGACCACCGGCCGGTAGGGGAGCTGCCGGAGGAATTCCACGATTTTCAGATAGCTGGGGCGGAAGTCCTGTCCCCATTGGGAGATGCAGTGGGCTTCGTCCACCGCAACGAGGGAGATGGTCACCTGCTGTATGGCCTGCAAAAAGCTGTCCAGTAGCAAGCGCTCCGGCGCGATGTATAACAGCTTATACTTATTCAAAAGCAGCCGTTGGTATACCGCACCAATCTGATCGGAGGACAGGGAACTGTTGATGTACGCCGCCGAAATTCCGACTCTTTTCAGCGCGGCGACTTGGTCTTTCATCAGTGAGATCAGCGGCGAGATCACCAGCGTGACACCGTCACTGAGCAGGGCAGGGATCTGATAGCACAGGCTTTTGCCGCCGCCGGTGGGCATGATGCCGAACACATCCCGCCCGGCCAACTGCGCGTCGATCAGCGCTTCCTGCCCATCGCGGAAAGTCGAATATCCGAAATACTGCTCCAAAATCTGCTGCTTTTTGTCCATTCCCCCACGACCTTTCCGCAATATGGGATGCCTTACACAACTATAACACATTTGTTTGAACAATGCAATAGGCGAACGAATATTTGCGAATAAATTTACGCCCCGCCTTTCGGAAAAAGACGGGGCGTAAGCGAATTTTCGTCACTCCACCACTTCCACATAGAAGCTCACAGGGCGGAAGCCGTCGTTGCAGGAGAGGAGGGCGGAGCGGGGGTTCTTCATCCAGCCGTCGTAGAAGTTGCCGCCGCCGCGGGCCAATTCCGCCACGAAGGGGGACAGCGTTTCCCAGGCGCTGGGGCAGAAGCCCTCC
>CAZTHY010000152.1:0-3291 GCA_964613205.1 uncultured Oscillospiraceae bacterium | reverse complement strand
GCGCCGCCGATGAGGATGGCGGCCACGGCGGGCATGGCCATCCAGAAGGGGCCGTTGTAGAGCTGGATGAAGCCGAAGCCCTGCTCATACACCAAGATGCCGACGGCGCCCAGCCAGGTGGACATGACCACGGAGATGAGGCGGATGCGATCGACGTTGATACCGGCGGCACGGGCGAAGGCGGGGTTGGAGCCTACGGCGGTCATGGCGGTGCCGGTCTTGGTGTGGAGGAACGCCCACATGGCCAGCGCCAGCACGGCGAAGAACAGCAAACTGCCGGTGGGGATGACCAGATTGATGCCAATGCCGTTCAGGTCGATCTTCAGGAAGTTGGCCAGGATCTGATCGAAGAAGCCGCCCAGCGAGATAACGGTACGCAGACCGCTGGCGGAGAAGCCCCACACCATGGTGGGATGCTTATAGGGCAGCAGCAGCCACATCATGCACATGAAGGACACGGCGGAGAAGCCCACATAGGTGGCGACCATCATTTCGCCGCCTTTAATCTTGTTGAGCATCCAGCCGTAGCCGCCGCCCAGCAGCAGCGCAAAGGGCGTGGCGATGAGGATGGCCATGAGGAAGCTGGCCGCGCCGGTGTAGCCCAGCTCGATGGACAGCGTAGCGCCCAGCAGGCCGGACACGATACCCAGCGGCAAACCGAAGTTCAGGCCGCAGCCGGAGTGTACCATCGGCACCATGGCCAGCACCATGACGGCGTTCCAGCTGAAGCGGGTGATAATATTGGTGAATTGGGTGGCAAGATCCAGCCCAACGATGGGAGCGGCGATAAGCAGCACCAGCAAAAAGCCCGCGATAATGAGACGGGGCAGGCCGAAGCTGTCTACCAGCTCTCTGATTTTCGTCTTGCTGCCAAGACTTGCAGTTGTATTGCCCATATTTCCTCCTTACTTCACCTGACTGACCATGAGCATACCGAACTCCTCGGAGGAATGGTCAGCAGGCAGGATACCGGCGATCTTGCCGCCGGAGACGATGGCGATGCGGTCACAGGTCTGACGCAGCTCCTCCAGCTCGGAGGAGATCATCACCACCGTGACACCGGACTCGCGGTTGAACTGCTTCAGCGCGTCCAGCACCAGCGCCTTGGCACCCACGTCGATGCCGCGGGTAGGCTCGGAGACGAACAGAAAGCGGGGCTGGAGGGCGAACGCCTTGGCCAGACACACCTTCTGCTGGTTGCCGCCGGACAGCTCCTTGGCCTTCTGCTGGGAGCCGGTACACTTGATCTTCAGCTCGTCGATGTACTTCTCGGTGACGGAGCGGATGCCCTTCTCGTCACGCCATTTCACGAAGCCGATCTTCTTGAGGAACTTGTCCTGTATCTGCATGGCAGGAAACGCCACGTTCCACTCCAGACTCTCGTCCAGCAGCAGACCTACGCCGCGCCGATCCTCGGACACGAAGGCCAGCTGAGAGTCGAGACACTTGCGGGGGCTGTTGAGGGCGATCTCCTTGCCGTCAAACTCCACGGTGCCGCCGGCCTCGTAGAGACCCATGACGCCGTTGGGGATGCCCAGCTTGCCCTGACCGGCCAAACCGCCGATACCCAAAATCTCGCCCTCCTTCACGTCCAGATTGACGTTGCGGACGATCTCACCGGGCATATCCACCCACAGCTTGCGGATGGACATGATGGTCCTTGCGTCGGAGTGGTCGCGTACCGTGTGCTTCTCGCCGGTCACGTCCACGGTTCTGCCCACCATGCAGCGGGTGATGTCGCTGACATCGGTGTCGCCGGAGGGGGCGTCCTTCACCACATAGCCGTCCCGCATGATGACCACGCGGTCGCAGACGGACAGGATCTCCTGCAAGCGGTGGGTGATGAAGATGACGGCGATACCACGGGCGGCCATGCCGCGGATGGAGTCCAGCAGCGCCTGCGCCTCCTTCTCCGTCAGCACGGCGGTGGGCTCGTCCAGAATCAGCAGCTTCAGGTTCTCCTTACTCAGCTCGCGGGCGATCTCGGTGAACTGCTTGTGACCCACGGGCATATTGCTGATGACCATCTTCGCGTCGATCTCCACGCCCATCTTCTCGATGGACTCACGGGCGCGGCGATCCATCTCCTTATAATCCAGCGTGTCCATACGGGAGCCGAACACTTCCGAGATGACACTTTTCTTCTTCGGTTCACGGTTGAGCAGGATATTCTCCGTGGCGGTAAAGCCGGGTATCAAGGAGAATTCCTGATGCACCATGCCGATACCGGCTTTCAGTGCGTCAAAGGGCGTGTCAAAGCGCACCTTCTCCCCGTCGATCAGGACGTCTCCTTGATAACCGCCCGTCTCGCGGATGACGTCCATGCCAAACAGGATCTTCATCAGCGTGCTCTTACCGGCACCGTTTTCGCCGACGAGACCCAGCACCTCGCCCTCCTTGAGAGTAAAGTTGATGTCCGTCAGCACCTGATTGCCGAAGAAGTCCTTTTTAATATTGCGGAGCTCCAACAGCGGAGCAGTGTTATTTCCCATAAATCATCCCTACCTAATAGCGGCGGGGAGGGAGGAAACCCTCCCTCCCCGCTTGTGATGGTTGCTTGGTAAAAAAGCTTACTCGGTGACTTCGCCGGTGATGGTGTAGTACTTCTCGGGGATCTCCACGGTGGCGTTACCCATGAAGTAGCCTTCCTCGGCCATGATGTAGGTATCCTGATAGATCAGGAACACGTTCTCGGACTTCACACCGGTGGTGGCATTGGTGTAGCCGGCGCCGTTCCACTCCGCCTTGGGGGAGTAGACCTGCAGGGCAGCCGCCACGTCGTCCATGTCGGTCAGCTCGCTCTTGCCGTCGATGACGTTCTTGGCGTGGAGGGCAAGACCGGCGGACAGGGTGTAGCCGTAGGAGTAAGCCCAGGTGCCGAAGCGGCCGCTGCCGCCGTTTTCAACGATGGTGGCTTCCACCTTGTTCAGGATCTTCTCGAAGTCGCCGGCCTCAGCGGTCAGGTCGATGCCCAGAGCGCCGGGATAGCCCATCAGGGGAGAGGGCAGGTCGGCCTCGATGAAGAAGCCGCCGCACTCCATCAGACGCTTCAGCAGAGGCTCGGTGTGGGCGTCGTTGGTGCAGAAGTAAGCGGCGTTCTCACCGTACTTCTCCACCCAGGCGGGCACCTGCTCCAGGATGTAAGCCTGGGCACCGGCGGTACCGACGTCAGAGGTGGGGTCGGGAGCAGTCTCCTGAGCGAAGGTCATGCCGAACTCCTCGCAGGCAGCCTGCATGATGGCCACGCGGCGGCTCATGGTCTCATAGGACAGGTGGCGGGGGACGGAAATG
>CAZTHY010000151.1:0-3380 GCA_964613205.1 uncultured Oscillospiraceae bacterium | reverse complement strand
CTGGCCTTCGGCAACGCCATCTCCAACGTCATGACGCCCCGCGTCCACCGTCTGGTGGCGGAAAACGCCCCTATGCGGCAGCTGGACGCGCTGTTCACCCGTGTGGGACGGCTGCAATTCATCCTGCTGGGCGGCATCTTTTTGGGCTTTGTGGCCATCGGTCAGTCCTTCGTGGTGCTGTGGGGCGGCGGTGAGCAGTTCCGCGTGGACTACTGGACGGCCATGCTGCTGCTGTTCGCCTGTCTGTGGCCGAATATCCAAACCGTAGGCATCGAGATCCAGCGGGCGAAGAATATGCACAAATACCGCTCGCTGGTGTATTTGGGCGTGGCCGTCAGCAACGCCATCATCTCCATCCCGCTGGCCATCCGGTGGGAGGGATTGGGCGCCGCCATCGGCACCGTCATCACCACCCTTATCGGCAACGTGTTCCTGATGAACCGGTACTACTACCGCCACATCGGGCTGAATATCCCCGCCTTTTGGCGGCACATCAGCCACCTGCTGCCGGCGATGGCGCTGCCCACCGTTACGGCGGTGCTGCTGGCCGTCTTTGTCCACCCTGCCAGCTATTGGGAGCTGATCCCGCCGGGCTGTCTGCTGGTGGCGGTGTACGGACTGTCCATGTGGCTCTTTGGCATGAATCGCTACGAGCGCTCCCTCATCACCGGCCCGCTGCGCCGTGTGGTGGGGCGGTTGCACCGATAAAACCGATTGGAGGTCAACTTTATGGGAAGAAAACTTGCCACCTTTTTCCGGCAGCTCAAGCACTTCAACTTCCAGCGCCTCAAGCTCCACGTCAACGCCGTCCATGAGGAGAGCGGCAAGAGCCGCCTTGCCATCTTCTGCGACATGGTGTGGTGTGAAGTGCGCTACGGCATCGGCTATCTGGATTACCACGTCTTTGGCTTTGCCGACCGCCACGGTGCCGTGCGTAAGACCTACATGACCGCCGTGCAGAATCAGGCGCTGACCCGTCAGATGAACGACCCCGCCTATTTCTACCAGCTCAACGACAAGATCGCCTTCGACACCATCTTTGCCGATTGTCTCAAGCGCCGTTTTTTGGACTTGACCAAGACCGACGCAGCGGGGCTGCGGGACTTCTGCGCCGGTACCGACGCCATCTTCTGCAAGCCTGCCGGTCTCTGCGGCGGCGAGGGCATCCAGCGCCTTGTGACGGCGGACATCGACGACTACGACACCCTCTACCGCCGTCTCACGGAGAACGGCCAGCTTTTGATCGAGGAACCTATCCGCCAGCATCCCGACATGAGCCGTCTCTGCCCCGACTCGGTGAACACCGTCCGTATCGTCACCCTGGTTACCCACAAGGGAGCGCAGATGGTCTACGCCCTCGTCCGGATGGGCATGGGCGGCGTCTGCGTGGACAACGTATCCTCCGGCGGTATGTACGCCCCCGTCAACGAGCACGGCCAGCTCTACCGCCCCGCCTTCTGCGACAAGACCGGCAAGTACTACGACCGCCACCCCGTCACCGGCACCGACATCGTCGGCTTCCAGATCCCCCTCTTTGAGGACGCGCTGGCGCTGTGCCGCAAGGCATCGGCGCGGGTGGAGGAACACCTGAAATACATCGGCTGGGACGTGGCCATCACCCCTGACGGCCCCGTGCTGGTGGAGGGCAACAACCTGCCCGGGTACGATATGTGTCAGAACGCTGGCCATGTGGACGAGGGACTGCTGCCCCGCTTTGAAGAGCTGCTGGGCAGACCGATTCTGTAAAGGAGAAGCGCCATGCGGAGAAAAGACAAGGAACGTGACCAGCGGTTTGCGTGGCAGGTGCTGCGTGACGCGGAATACGGCGTGCTGGCCGTCTGTGACGGCGATACGCCCTACTGCGTGCCGGTGAACCATGTGGCGGACGAGGACAGCCGCGCCGTCTACTTCCACTGCGCCGCCGCCGGCCGCAAGTGGGAACTGCTGGAAAAGGAGCCGCCGGTGTGCTTCACTGCCGTGTCCTATGCGTCGCTGGTGCCGGAGAAGCTGACCACCGATTTTGACTCCGCCGTCCTCCACGGTCGGGCGCGTGTCGTCCGCGACGAGGCGGAGAAGCTGCGGGCGCTGCACCTGCTGGTGGAGCGCTTAGACCCCGCCGCCATCGCCAAAGGCGAGTTCTGCGGCGCGGCCACCATCGCCCGCACGGCGGTGGTGAAGCTGGAAGTCAGCGAGCTGACCGGCAAGCAGTCAAGAAAATGAAAAAAAGAGACGGCGCAAGCCGTCTCTTTTTTTGTATAGCGGGGGCGGTTTACACCCCTAACAGTTGGTGCCATGTGTCCCTGCCGATAATGCCGTCGGCAGCAAGGCCGTGGCTGTTTTGAAACCGCTTCACCGCCCTGACCGTGGCGTTGCCGAAGAGACCGTCCACCTTACCGGCGCCAAAGCCGAAGCCGTTCAGCAGCGACTGTGCCGCTCTGACGGCGCTGCCCTTGCTGCCCTGCTGTAAGAGGGGCAGCGTCAGCGTGGTGTCGTTGGGGGAGGGGGCAGGCGGTTCGCCGCTGGCAATTTCATCGAAGGGGAAGTTGTCCCCGGGACAGCCGGTGGCGTTGACGTCGCTGTGCCTTTGCACCTGCGAAATGCGGTACTTCTCCTTGAGATAGGCTACCAGCGCCGCGCCTGCCTGCCGCTGTACGTCGTTCATCACCTCGCGGTCGAAGCTGCCCTCGAAGCAGATGCCGATGCTGTCGCCGTTGTGGTTGCCGGCGTGGGCACCCACCGTGTCCTCAGGGCGGCCACGGTAGATGCGCCCACTTTTGTCCACGAAAAAGTGGTAGCCGATGCCCACCCAGCCGTTGCCCAGATGCCACAGATGTACCTGCTGGGGCGTGCAGTGCAGCGCTGCCGCGTGGTGGAGGATAATGCGCCGTGTGGCGGTGCGCTTCGTCAGTGTGCCGTTCCAGCGGTACGTTACGTCAATGATCTCCATGTTCACCCTCTACCTCCTGTTCCACCTGTGTTTTCAGCTTCTCCAGCAGCTTGCGCAGGAAGGGCGGCACGGGGCCGCCCATGGCCGCCACGTTCTCCAGAATGGAGATCAGCTCGTTGACGATGAGCCACACGATGACCACCGCCGCCATCATGAATTTCAGCTCCACCGTCACGCCGATCTGCTCCAGTCCGTAGCGCAGCAGCCAGTCCGACACACCGGCCACGCCCACCAGCACCAGATAGCCCACCTTCTTCAGAATGCCCCTTACGCCGGTGCGGGAGCAGAGCTGCCCTGCGCCCCAGGCTTTCGCCATGCCGGTGACGTAGTCCGCCACCATGGCCGCCGCCAGCACCGCCAGCGGCACCGCCAGTTGGGCGCAGTAGCCGCACAGCGCCCCGAAAGCCGCCGCCAGCACCCGTGTGATCGTGTT
>CAZTHY010000150.1:0-3420 GCA_964613205.1 uncultured Oscillospiraceae bacterium | reverse complement strand
ATGACGAAGAACAGCACCACGCCGATGCACAGCGCCGCCGCCTGCACCAGCACCAGCTTGTAGGTGTGCATATAGTGGGTGGCGCTGGCGATCATCACCAGTCCGAACAGCGACGTGCCGCCGCACAGCGCCAGCAGCAGCAAGTCCGTCTGCCGCAGCACATCGGCCAGTAAGTCCTGTATACGGCGCAGCATGGCGGCACCTCCCTTCCAAAAAGTTCACCTGTAAGTGTACCACAAGAAAGTTTATCTGTAAACCGGCGTTTCGCTCTTTTCTTTTTTCTCCCGCCGTGCTATAATAGGTCAGATTATGTAAGGAGGTGACGTGGATGGAGTACCTGAGCCACAGTCCGGAGGAAACGGAGGCCATCGGTGAGGCGCTGGCAAAGCAGCTAAAGCCCGACACCGTGGTGGCACTGCGGGGCGGTCTCGGCATGGGCAAGACTGCATTCACCCGTGGACTTGCCCGCGGATTGGGCTATACCGGCCGCGTCACCAGCCCCACGTTTACCATCGTCAACGAGTACAGCGGGAAAACGCCGCTGTTCCACTTCGATATGTACCGGCTGGGCAGCGAGGACGAGCTGTTCGACATCGGCTGGGACGACTATCTGACCCGCGGCGGCGTGTGCGCCGTGGAGTGGTCGGAGCGGATGGCCGATCTCCTGCCGGAGGACGCCGTCATCGTGTCCATCGCCCGAGGCGAGGGCGAAAATGAGCGGGTCATCACCGTAGAGGAAGGGGAAACGGTATGAAAATACTGGCTTTGGAGACCTCCGCTAAAAGCGTCTCCGCCGCTGTGACGGAAAACGGTACCGTGCTGGCGCAGTCGTATCAGAACTGCGGGCTGACCCACAGCGTTACGCTGATGCCTTTGATAGATAGTATGCTGAAAAATGCGTCCCTGACGCTGGACGACATCGGCCTCATCGCCGTCACCCACGGCCCCGGCAGCTTCACCGGCCTGCGTATCGGCGTGTCCGCCGCCAAGGGACTGGCGTGGGCGAAGGGTCTCCCCTGCTGCGGCGTGTCCACGCTGGAGGCCATGGCCTACGGCGTGCGGGACTTCGAGGGGCTGATCGTCTGCGCCATGGACGCACGGCGGCAGCAGATCTACCACGCCCTGTTCCGCAGCGAAAAGGGCGCATTGACCCGCCTGTGCGACGACTGCGCCATCGGTCTTGACGCGGTGGCAGAGCGGCTGAAGGGCGAAACGCTGCCCATTCTGGTGCTGGGCGACGGCGGCGAGCTGGCACACCGGTATCTGACGGAGCAGGGCATCCCCTGCCGTCTCGCCGCCCCCGATCACCGGTTCCAAAATGCCACCGGTGCGGCGCTGTGCGCCGAAGATATGGCCGCACGGGGCGAGACCTGCACCGCACAGGACTTACAGCCGGTATATCTGCGGCTGAGTCAGGCGGAACGTGAACGGCTGGCCAGGGGGCTGCCGCTGACGGTGGAATAACGAGTATCCAAAAAATTACAAATATACGGAGGAAAAACCTATGTACAGCGAGAAAGTGCACGTCATGAACCATCCGCTGGTGGCACACAAGCTGACCATCATGCGGGACAAGAACACCAGCGTCAAGGATTTCCGTGAGCTGGTCTCCGAGATCGGTATGCTCATCACCTACGAGGCCACCCGTGACCTGCCTCTGACCACCAAGCACATCGAAACGCCTCTGTGCGAGATGGAAGCGCCGACGCTGGCCGGCCGCAAGTTCGTGGTAGTGCCCATCCTCCGTGCCGGTCTCGGTCTGGTGGACGGCGTGCTGCGGATGGTGCCCTCCGCCCGTGTCGGTCACATCGGTATGTACCGCGACGAGGAGACACTGGAGCCCCATCCCTATTTCTGCAAGATGCCCAAGGACGTGGCAGAGCGTGACGTGCTTATCGTCGATCCCATGCTGGCCACCGGCGGCAGCGCAGCGGAGGCCATCGACGAGATGAAGAAGCGGGGCTGCAAGCACATCAAGCTGATGGTGCTGGTGGCCGCTCCCGAGGGCATTCAGCACCTGCAGGAGCTGCATCCCGACGTGGACATCTACGCCGGTGCGGTGGACGAACACCTCAACGAGCACGGCTACATCGTCCCCGGTCTGGGCGACGCCGGCGACCGTATTTTTGGCACCAAGTAAAGAACGCATAAAGAGACGGCGTGAGCCGTCTCTTTGCTTTTCTTATCCCCCGTGGCGCTCCGCCATTTTCCGGCAGTGGTCGGCAAATTCCCGCCGCAGCTCCGGCGGGGCGGTCAGCTCCGCCTGTTCCCCGAACTGAAACAGCCAGCCGTAGAACGTGGGCCCCACCTCCACCGAGGCGGTGACGGCGATGTGGTCGCCGTCGGGACGGATGTGGCCGTCGGTGCCGAAGCGATCCATCACCACGTTGATGAGACCTTTGTCAAACCGCATCTGCACCGTCTCCGTGCGGCCATTGTACATATCGAAGATGGTCTTGACGTACCGCCCCAAATCGAACTGCTCCGGCAGCGGGTCGCGGGGCGTTTCGGTGACGGTAAGCCCCTCCATCCTGTCCACGCGGTAGTGGCGGTAATCGGTGATGTTCGGGTCGTAGGCCACCAAGTAGTAGTGCCTGTCCACGCACAGCGCCACCGGATTCACCTCGTACAACCCGCCGCCGCGGCGATACGCTTTTCCGCCGCTAGGCTGCCAGTCGAAGTAGCGGAAGGTCACCTTCTTGTTGTCGTTGATGGCGGTGTGGAGACCGTCCACGGCGTAGTACAGCTTTTCGTTGTGGGTACGCACCCTGTCCATGACGTACACCTGCCGCCGCAGTCCCCGTGCGTTAGGACGGCTGGTCAGCTTTTCCAGCTTGGCGATCAGCTCCATGCTCTTGCCCTGCGTCAAAAAGGGCGACGACTGCACCACGTCGATGAGCAGCTTCAGTTCGGGAAGCTGGAAATCCCGCTCCCCTAAAAAGTAGCCGTAGCTGCGGCTTTTCACCGACTGGATATCCATGCCGTAGACCCGCAGCAGCTCCAGATCGTCGTAGACGCTTTTCCGCTCGGCGCTGATGCCCAGCGCATCCAGATAGGCGATCATGTCCTGCACCGTTTTGGGGTGCTGTTCGTCGGTCTCGTCGGCCAGGTAGCGGGCGAGATACAGCAGTTTCAGCTTCTTGTTGGCCATTTCGCTCCCCTCCTTTTCCCCTATTTTAACAGAAAATCCCCCCGATGGGAACCGCTTTTTGCCGGTATGAGAAAATTTGACAGTGCTTCGTTTTATTCCTTGACATTCGCCTTTCGCAACGGTAAAATATTACTGTTGAATGAGGGAGTAATTCCGCAGCGCCTCGGCGCGGCGGGGCATGGCGACAGCTCGGCGCTCTCCGCGCCCGTTGTGTCCTGAAAGAATGAGACTCATGCACTGACGTAACTGCGTCCGTGCATGGGTCTTTT
>CAZTHY010000149.1:0-3428 GCA_964613205.1 uncultured Oscillospiraceae bacterium | reverse complement strand
ACAATCTCTTGCCTTCCCCTGTGGGGAAGGTGGATTGCCGCGAAGCGGCAAGACGAAAGGGGAGAACCGGATTTAGGAACGCTCCTACCGCAAGTCCCAACGGAGCGGTCTCTCCCTCAGTCAGCGCTGTGCGCTGACAGCTCCCTCACAGAGGGAGCCGAGAGTTTTAATAAAAAAGAAGCCCGCGAGGGCTTCTTTTTTATATTTACTTGCCAAAATATTCCCTTGTTTCCTCGATGTTCTTCTCGATGGCCTGGCGGAGGAGGTCGAGGGACTCGAATTTCTGCTCACCGCGGAGGCGGCGGTGGAAATCGAGGCGGATGGTCTGGCCGTACAGGTCGCCATCGAAGTCCAGCAGGAACGTCTCCACCGACACGTCGCTGCCGTCGGAGACGGTGGGGCGGGTACCCACATTGGTGACACCGGCGCAGCTTCTGCCGTCGGGCAGCGTGACGCGGGTAATGTACACGCCCTTTTCCGGCGTCAGCACATGGGGTGGCACCGTCAGGTTGACGGTGGGGATGCCGATGGTGCGGCCGATACGCCGGCCGTGGGTGACGGTCTGGCTGAGACAGTGGGGATGGCCTAAAAACAGCGCCGCCCGCTCCATGTCGCCCTGCTCCACCAGCGAGCGGATGTAGGTAGAACTGACGGTGATCCCCTCCAGCTCCACCTTGGGGATAATGTCGCAGCCGATACCCAATTCCCCGCACCGCTGCTGCAAAAGTGCCACGTTTCCCTCGTTTTTGTGGCCGAACCGGTAGTCGTGTCCCGCCACCAGATGGACGGCGTGGTGCTGTCCCACCAGCAGCTTGGTGAGGAAATCCTCCCAGGGCATGGTCATCATGGCCTGGTCGAAGGGGGCGAAGATGACCTGCTCGATGCCGTAGACACGGCGGATGATGTCCCGCCGGTCGTCGTTGGAGTTGATAAGAAACACCGGTTTCCCCGTCACTACCTCCTTGGGTGGGCGGTCGAAGGTAAAGACGGCGGGGACGGCGCCCAGCTCATGGGCGCGCTGCACCGTCTTTTCCAGCAGGGCTCCGTGGCCGCGGTGTACACCGTCGAAAAAGCCCAGGGCGATAACAGTTTTATCCAAAGTCGTTCACGCTCCGAAAAAGTTTTTCCGCGAGGTCAGTATGCCCCGCTGCCATTGGCTGAGGCAGAGAAATTGCCCCTCCACGCCGTATACCCGATACAGCCCCTCGGAAAGCCCCTCCACCGCCAGCGGATTGCCGCAGCGGCACAGCTTGTCCTGCTTGGACGATGTGATGTGGTAGGCGGGATAGCGGCGAAAGAGAGAGTCGGTGGGGCGCAGCAGCGCTTCGCCCTGCGACTGGACTTCCTCCAGCGTATGGCTCTCCGCCAGCGTAAAACCGGCGGCCATGGTGCGCCGCAGCGCGCTCATGCACCCGCCGCAGCCCAGCGCCTGCCCGATGTCGTGGCAGAGAGTGCGGACGTAGGTGCCCTTGGAGCAGCGGACGCGAAGCGTCCAGTCGCCGTCGTCGCTCTGCTCCAGCAGTTCCAGCTCATGGATGGTAACAGGGCGGGCGGGGCGGTCGATCTCCTGCCCCTTCCGCGCCAGCTGATATAGCTTCTGTCCGCCGATCTTGATGGCGGAGTACATGGGCGGTATCTGCTCAATAGCACCGGTAAAGCGGGGCAGCACATCTTCTATCTCCTGCCGCGTCACCGTGACAGGGTACTGCTCCAGCACGTTGCCGGAGGTATCCTGTGTGTCGGTGGTAAGACCGAGACGGAGGTGGGCGACGTACTCCTTGTCGCCGCTTTCGGCAAAGCTGACGGCGCGGGTGGCGCTGCCGACGAACACCGGCAGCACGCCGGTGGCCATGGGATCCAGCGTACCCGCATGACCCACCTTTTTCGTTTTCAGCACGCCCCGCAGCTTGCCGCACACGTCCATGGACGTCCAGCCCTCCGGTTTGTCGATGATGATGATGCCGTCGGCCATTTATACGATCTCCCTGTAAGCCGCCAGCGCGGCTTTTTTCACGTCCTCCATGGTGCCCTCCACCGTGGCACCGGCAGCGCCCTTATGGCCACCGCCGCCCAGCTTCTGGCACAGGGCGCAGGCGTCCACTCTGGGATTGGTGCGCACCGACAGCTTGATGGTGCCCTCTTTCAGCTCCCGCAGCGTGATACCGCAGTCGGTGCCCTCCACCTGACCGGCCAGCGCGCTAAGTTCCTCAATGTCGGCTTCGGTGGCGTGCAGCTCCTGCCGCAGCGCAAGGGGGATGGTCATGATGACCAGCCGCCCCTCGTCGTACAGCTCCATGTCCGCCGCCATGCGGCTCTCCATGGCCAACCGTGTACGGCTTTTCAGCCGGAACAGCGTCCTGTTCACGTCCTTCACGTCGATGCCGCAGTCCATCAGCGCTGCCGCCACCCGATGGGTGTGGGCGGTGGTGTTGGCGTAGACGAAGCAGCCGGTGTCGGTGGACACGGCCACATAGAGGGGCAGTGCGATGGCGGGGGTCAGGGGTGTCAGATCCGCCAGCAGCTCATAGATCAGCTCGCCGCAGGCGGCGGTATCGCCGTCCACCCACGTCTCATGGGCAAAATATTCCTGTGAGCCGTGGTGGTCAATGGTCAGGTCGATGCAGCCCTCATAACGGCGGGCGTTTTCCGGCAGCAAGCCTGTGGTGGCGATGTCCACCGCCGCCACGAAATCCGGCGTGAAGTCCGCCGGTGCGATATAGGGCAGCGCATAGGGGGCGTAGGTGGCGGTAAGGCCGTCGTTGGCCAGCAGATACGCCGTTTTGCCCATGTCCCGCAACCCCTGACACAGCGCGGCGGCAGAGCCTACCGTGTCGCCGTCGGGACGGATATGGGTCAGCAGCAGGATGTTGTCCGCCGCCCTGAGCCGCCCAGCGGCGGTCTCCTTCGTGACAGCGTCCCTCATTCCCGATCCTCCGGCAGCACGATGTCGGCGTTGGCGGGATTGGCAGGCTTGACGTGGGAGAGAAGGTCGAGAATATGCGCGCCGTGGGCGATGGAGTCGTCCATGAAGAATTGCAGCTCCGGCGTGTAGCGCAGGTCGATGGCCTGCCCCAACTGGCGGCGGAGATAACCGGCGGCGGACTTCAAGCCCTTCAAAAGCGCCTTTTCATCGTCGCACTGCAAGGCGCTGACGTAGATACGGGCGTAGCGCAGGTCGCTGGTGGTGTCCACTCTCGTGACGGTGAGCATACCCTCCGATACGCGGGGATCCTTCACCGTCCGCAGCGCGGCGCTCAGCTCCTTTTTGATCTCCTCATTGATGCGTCCAATGCGGTTGGAAGCCATGATGCTCCTCCTTTCAAACGGAAAAGAGGGCGGGCAGCCTGCCCGCCCTCCTTGTTGCAGTTACACTTCGATCTGTTCCATGGTGAAGGCTTCCACGATGTCGCCTTCCTTGATGTCGTTGA
>CAZTHY010000148.1:0-3435 GCA_964613205.1 uncultured Oscillospiraceae bacterium | reverse complement strand
GCGGCAGAGCACAACAGCTTCGCCGTGTCCGCGTCCTTCTACGGTGCGGCTTTCTCGGATGACATCCCGGCAGAGTATGAGGAACACATCACCGAGATGCGTAAGGCGTTCTCGCTTCTGGATGCGGCGGTCAGCGCCGTCAATGCCGAGGCGGAGCGCGGCGGCCTTGACCCTTTACAGGTCAAGGCCGTTTTCTATGCTCTCTGCTTTGGGGATGCTGCGCCCACCCATGCTGCCGCCGCCAACTTCGTGGACTGTTTCTACGAGTGGCAGGAGCGCACACGCACCACCACCGTCACCAATGAAAATGGCGGTGTGACCGTGCAGACGGAGGTCTATCATGTGGCCGTGCCGCTGCCGCTGAGCGCGGTCTATGAAAAGCTGTCCGCATGGCGCGGCGAGGCGGTGACCGACCAGGACAAAAATAACGCCACCCATATCTACGCCATGATCGCCAGCAGCGGCGGCGACAGCTATGGCGGCGAGTATGCCGCAGGCGGTAGCGCACCGGTGGAGCTGGACAGTTCCATGCTGACCAACGCCACCACCAAAAATGCCACCGACCTTGTGACCTACGTCACCAACGCATGGCGCTCCGGCTGGGGCTATGTGTGGGGGACGTATGGACAGGTGCTGACAGAGGATCTGTTTCAGTATAAGCTGACACAATACCCCGACGGCGTGGGGCAGTACGCCGACTTCATCCGCACCCGCTGGCTGGGCAGACACACCGCCGACTGCGTGGGGCTCATCAAGGGCTACGGCTGGCTGGACAGCGGGACGATGGAGATACGATATGGCAGCAACGGTATGCCGGACGTGGGCGCCAACGAGATGTACTATAACGCCGCAAGAAAGGGCACCATCGACACCATCCCCGAAACGCCGGGGCTGGCGGTGTGGAAGTCAGGCCACATCGGCGTGTATATCGGCAACGGCGAGGTCATCGAGGCGATGGGTACGAAGTACGGCGTTGTGAAAACGCAGCTCGCAGGCCGCGGCTGGACACACTGGCTGGAGATACCGTATATCAAGTATGAATAGGAGAACAACATGAAAAAAGTCAATATCACCATCACGTTTGACGATGAAAAGCTGGATGCGCTGGAATTTTCTCTGCGTAAGCAGAACACCACCGTGCAGAGCCGCATGGACGAGGCACTGAAACAGCTCTATGAAAAAACCGTGCCGGAGCCGGTACGGGAGTATCTGGACAGCAAGGACACACCTGCACCCAAGCCCAAGCGTCCGCCAAAGCCACCCAAGTCGCAGACGGAGCAGAAGCTTTCCCTCTCTGCCATTGCGCCGCCTGTCCCCAACAGAGGAAAGACAGGTGAGTGAGATGGTAGGCGTGCGCTTACAGCCCTGTCCCTTGCCCCGGCGGGGCACTTGTGCCGATGCTTGAGCGCCCCTTGCCGGAGCGGATCGACCGGTGACGCTACCGTTCGATTTTGTGCAAGATAAAGGGAGGTGGTCGCAAGCGACCGCCTCCCACCCACAAAGCCCCGCCGTGCGGGGCTTTTTTAAGGTTTCAATAAGGTGCACCTGAAACGCCGGTTTCGGCTTTCGAGGTGGTCGGGCAGGCGAAAAAGGCAGGTATGATGCGGCTTTGCGCCGTGTTATGGACAAAAAGGAGCTGGTGATATGAGTTCAGAGAAAAATACGGAGAATAAGACGAGGATGGCGGTGTGGTTCACGCCCGGCGTCATCAGCCGCATGGACGGCTGGCTGGAGGCGGACAACTGCAAGAGCCGCAGCGAGTTCATCGAAAAGGCACTGCGGTTCTATATGGGTTACCTCGGGAGCTGCGATGCCACGGAGTACCTCTCCCGAGCGCTGGTGACGGTGATACGCGGGACGCTGGAGGACAACAACAATCGCCTGCGCTCACTGCTCTTCAAGTGGTGCGTGGAACTGAACATGATGTGCCACACCATCGCCGCACACTTCCGCGCCGACCCCATCGACCGGCGCGAACTGCGCGCCTACGCCATCGACGAGGTGAAACGCACCAACGGGCAGATCAGCTTCGGGAACGCGCTGGATCTGCAGCGGCGGCTGGGTGATGACGATTGGCGCGGCTGATCTTTATCTCCCCCTATCTCAAGGGCGGAAAGAATGCCGGATGGCTCCGTAACCGCACCCACTACTTCGCCACCCGCGAGGGCGTGGTCATCCCAAAGAAAAACGCTGATGCACCGCCCACCGAAAAGCAGAAGGCCTATATCCAGCGGCTTCTGCGCGGCCTGCCGCTGTGCCGTGAGCTGTTGGAGTACGAGGACTACTCCGCAGCTCCCACACGCCGCACGGCGGCGGAGTTCATCGCCCAGGCGTATGAGCAGTTCATTGCGCCAATGGACAAACGGGAGAGCTACATCGACTATGTGGCCAACCGCCCCGGCGCACAGCAGGTCAACGGCCACGGGTTGTGGGATGCCAGCGGCGCGGTGGCATCGCTCCATCAGGTGGAGGAAGAAGTTTCGCATCACACCGGAAACGTGTGGACACCCATCGTCTCATTGCGCCGCGAGGACGCGGAGCGGCTGGGCTATACGGACGTAGAGAACTGGCGGGCATTGGTCTGCGCCTGCATGGGCGATATCGCTGCGGCGTATAAGATACACCCTGACCACCTCAAGTGGTATGCAGCGCTCCACAGCAAGGAGAAGCACGTCCACATCCACATGATCCTCTACTCGGAAGATACCAAGGAGGGTTATCTCACAAAGCAGGGCATCCGGCAGGTGAAGTCCGCCTTTACCACGAGGATCTATCAGCAGGAGCGCATCAGCATCTATGAAAAGCAGACGCAGTACCGGAACCGACTGCAGGACGATGCTGAGGCAAGGCTGGTGGAGCTGATCCGGCAGATGCAGACCGGCACGCTGCAAAATGAGCGCATGGAGCAGCTCATGAGTGAGCTCGCCCAGCGTCTGCCGCTGACAAAAGGGCGAAAGGTCTACGGCTATCTGCCGTCGCGGATCAAGGCCATCGTCAACGAGGTGGTGGATGAGCTGGCGAAGGACGAGCGCGTGGCAGAAGCCTATGAGATATGGCAGGAATTACAGGAGCAGAAGCGCCTCGACTACAGCCAGCAGCTTCCGGAGCGCGTACCGCTGAGCCAACAAAAAGAGTTCAAGATGGTACGCAACATGGTGGTGCGGGAGGCGCTGAAGCTCTCGGCGCAGCAGTCGATGCCGGTGCAAAGCACGGCGGAGGAATCTATCTTACCGGCCGAAGCTGCCAACGAGCACCGAAGCACACCGCCGCAGGAGCCGGAGCCGCAGCAAGCCGCTGATATGCAGAGTGCAGCACCGGAATTCCCCGCCGAGGCTGTGGCGTGGCTACTCCGTCACATGGGCAGCATCTTCCACGATGCCGCCCGACAGGACAGCACCCATGCCGCGCTCCACATCGACCGCAAGCGCCGCAGAC
>CAZTHY010000147.1:0-3470 GCA_964613205.1 uncultured Oscillospiraceae bacterium | reverse complement strand
GCGACCTGTTCAAAGTCGTCCCCGAGCTCATCGAGTCCATCAAAGCTGCCAAGGCTGGGAAATAAATACGCTTCTTCCTTCTCTTCTTACATTGCAGGTGCACTCCACGACCCGTGGGCGGGACACTCCCACACCATGACAATCCTCATATCACTCAGCGACAATGCTTTTTTGGAAAGCCTGCTCATCTCTACCTGTAAAAATGTACCGAATTTAGACCACTTTCAACCCGCTCCGGGTCGGGAGGATCTGCAACACGGAAGAGACTCATATATGTGACATCGCCCGAAAGGGCGGCAGATACAAGACAATCAAACAACAAGAGGAGGTATACACATGACAGAAATTCGCTGGCACGGACGCGGCGGTCTGGGCGCGTTCACCGCGGCACGACTGTTGGGCTGTGCCGTATCGCTTTTCGAGGGGAAATACGCTCTGGCGTTTCCCTCCTTCGGCCCGGAGCGCCGCGGCGCACCGGTGTTTGCCTTCACCCGTATCGATGACAAGGCCATCACCGACCGCAGCGAGGTCATCTCCTGTGACTGCGCCGTGGTGCTGGATGACACCCTGTTCGGTGACGGCGTGAAGAACGGCCTGAAGCCCGGTGCCACCGTCATCATCAACACCACCAAGGATAAGTCCCTGTTCGCCATCGACGGCGTGCAGGTGGTCACGGTGGATGCCACCGGCCTTGCCCTGGAGATTCTGGGTCGCCCCATCACCAATGTACCCCTGCTGGGTGCGCTGATCGCCGCCACCGGCATCACCACCGTGGCCGCCGTAGAGGCCGCCATCGACGACCAGCTGGCACCCAAGCTGCGGGAGAAGAACAAGAAGCTGCTGAACAAAACCTATGAGCTTATAAAGGAGGCGCTGTAAATGGAAAGACCTCTGGCTGATTTGACCTATGTTGTGAAGGAGCTGCCTCTGGGTCCCTCCTTCCCCACCGGACAGCTGCACGATGTCAGCTCCGGTATGCGCACCTTCCGCCCGGTGATCGACGCTGAGAAGTGCGTCAAGTGCCTGCGCTGCTTCCTTGTCTGCCCTGACGGTGCCATCGACAAGTCCGGCGCTGCGCTGGAGATCGACTATGACTACTGCAAGGGCTGCGGCGTGTGCCAGCGCGCCTGCAAGCCCGGTGCCATCACCATGATCAAGGAGGTAGAAGCATGAGCGGAAAGCTGTTTGTTTCCGGCGACGAGGCGGTGGCGCTGGCTGTGCGCCAGGCAAAGCCCCATGTGATCGCCGCCTATCCCATCACCCCGCAGACCATCGTTGTGGAGCGCCTCAGCGACTTCGTGGAGGACGGCTCGCTGGAGAGCGAATACCTGTACGTGGAGTCTGAGCACAGCGCCATGTCCGCCTGTCTGGGTGCCAGCGCCATGGGCGCCCGCGCCTTTACCGCCACCTCCAGTCAGGGACTTTTGTACATGGTGGAGGGTCTCCACTACGCCAGCGGCTCCCGTTTCCCCATCGTGATGATGAACGCCAACCGCTCTCTGGCCACGCCCTGGAACATCTACGGCGACCAGCGCGACTCTCTGGCGGAACTGGAATCCGGCTGGATCCAGCTCTATGCCGAGAACGCACAGGAGGCCTACGACACCATCCTGCAGGCGTACAAGATCGCCGAGGATCCCGAGGTCATGCTGCCCGTCATGGTGAATCTGGACGGCTTCGTGCTGACCCACACCTACGAGCTGGTGAGTCTGGCCGAGCAGGACAAGGTGGACGGCTACATCCCCTATCAGAAGTTTGAAAACCGGCTGGATCTGGATGCCCCTCGCGGCACCTGCATCACCGCCGGCCCTCCCTACAACACGGAGTTCCGCTACCAGCAGCATCAGGCGACGCTGAAGGCCGCCGAGAAGGTCAACGAGGCCGACGCTGCCTTCGGTCAGCTCTTCGGCCGCAGCTACGGCGGCATGGTGGAGGCCTACCGGTGCGACGACGCCGAGGCCATCCTCATCACGCTGGGCAGCGTGGCCGGTACCACCCGCTGCGTGGTGGATGCACTGCGTCAGCAGGGCAAGAAGGTGGGCTTGCTGAAGATCCGCTGTATGCGTCCCTTCCCCGCCAAGGAAGTGGCGGAGATCGTGAAGAACGCCAAATTCGTGGGCGTGCTGGAAAAGGACATCAGCTTCGGCTTCGAGGGCGTTGTCTATACCGACGTGTGCTCTGCGCTGAAAAGCGCCGCCGTGGATGTTCCCGCCGCCAACTATGTGGGCGGTCTGGGCGGACGCAGCATCTCCAAGGCCGATATCGAGGGTATCTATGCCGAACTGCTGAGCGGCAGTGCCAAGGTTGGTCAGGCCAACTTTGTGAATCTGAGGAGGGATATTTGTGGCGCTTAACGCAAGAACCATCACCAACAAGGAATATTTCTACGGCCATAAGGCCTGCGGCGGCTGCGGCGCGGCGCTGGCCATCCGTCTGGCGCTGAAGGTGCTGGGCGACCGGGCCATCGCGGTGATCCCGCCCAACTGCATGTCCACCGTGGCCTTCATCTATCCCCATATGTCCCTGTTCACCAACGGCATGATCCCGCCCTTCGCCGGCACCGCCGCCGTGATGAGCGGCATTCTGGCGGGCGCAAAGGCACAGGGTCTTGAGGACTACCATGTGGTGGGCTTCGCCGGTGACGGCGGCACGGCGGATATCGGCTTGCAGGCACTGTCCGGCATGATCGACCGCAACGACAAGGCCATCTTCATCTGCTACGACAACGAGGCCTACATGAACACCGGCGTGCAGAAGTCCGGTCTGACCCCCTACGGCATGAAAACCACCAACACCCCCTCCGGTAGCCATATCCACGGCAGCCAGTCCAGCAAGAAGCGGATGTTTGAGATCGTGGCCGCCCACGGCATCCCCTACGCCGCCACTGCCTCCCTCGGCTATCCCGAGGACTATCTGGCCAAGGTGGAGAAGGCCATGAACACCGACGGCACCTCCTACATCCATGTGATGGCGCCCTGCCCCACCGGCTGGGGTACGGCTTCCGACGTGACGGTGGACATCGGCAAGGAGGCCGTGGACTGCGGTCTGTGGTATCTGGCCGAGTTTGAAAACGGCAAGTTCACCGTCAACCGCGACCCCAAGGAGTTCACCTCCGTGGAGGACTATCTGAAAAAGCAGAGCCGCTTCACCAATCTGGACGAGGACGATCTGGCCCGCATCGTTGCCGAGCGCGACGCCACCTGGCAGCGCATCCGCAACGACTGGGTCAAGTAAGGAGAGCGCCATGAAAACTGCCAAGGAATATAAAGACAGCCTCCGCGACCGGAATATCAAGGTCTATCTCAAGGGAGAGCTGCTGGATCCCAAGACACTCATCGACCATCCCTTTATCCGCGGCCACGTCAACTCCGCCGCCATGACCTACGCGCTGGCAGGCGTGAAGGAGCATGAGGATCTGATGACCGCCACCTCCCACCTGACGGGGAAGAAGATCAACCGCTTCACCCACA
>CAZTHY010000146.1:0-3498 GCA_964613205.1 uncultured Oscillospiraceae bacterium | reverse complement strand
GCCGCGGCTGTCCACGATGGTGGTGGTCAGCGTATGGTCCACACCGGCGGTCAGCAGGAAGCCGATGAGGGCGCACATGGCACCGGACAGCACCATGGTGCGGACGATGACGCGATCCACCTTGATGCCAGCATAGCTGGCGGTGCGCTGGCTTTCGCCTACCACGGCGATCTCATAGCCGTGCTTGCTGTACTTCAGATAGACGAACATGAACACGGTCAGCAGCGCCACCACGAGGATGGGCAGTATGTAGGCGCTTCCGATCTCCGGCAGCCAGCCCGCCTTGGTGGACTGGTTGATAACACCGATCTTACCGGCGCCCTTGGGCACCTCCCACACGATGATGAAGTAGGACGCCAGCTGCATGGCGATGTAGTTCATCATCAGCGTGAACAGCGTCTCGTTGGTGTTCCACTTGGCCTTGAAGAAGGCGGGCAGGAAGCCCCACAGGGCACCGGCCAGCAGCGCGGCCACGAGGCTGATCAGGATCAGCACGGCGTTGGGTACCTTGCCGCCCAGCAGGATCATGCAGGTGGTGGTGGCCAGACAGCCGATCAGCGTCTGACCCTCCGCGCCGATGTTCCAAAAGCGCATCTTGAAGGCGGGAGTGACGGCCAGGGAGATACCCAGCAGGATGGCTACGTTACGGGCAGTGACGCCGATACGGCGGGCGGTGCCGAAAGCGCCGTCCAGAATGGTGCCGTACACGCCGATGGGGTTCTCGCCGGTCAGCAGCGTGGTGACGATACCGCAAAAGACCAGTGCCAGCAGCAGTATACCGCCGCGGATGGCCAGCGCTTTGGGCAGCGGCAGCGTCTCACGCTTGGAAATATGAAAGAGGGACTGTTTATGCATCTTCGTTGCCTCCTCCCACGCGGGTCATCAGAGCGCCCACTTCGCGCTTGTTGGTGGTACGGCCATCCACCACGCCGGACACCTGTCCGCCGCAGAGCACCACGATCCGGTCGCACAGCTCCAGCAGCACGTCCAGGTCTTCGCCGACGTACACGACGGCCACGCCCTTCATTTTCTGCTCCGTCAGCAGGTTGTAGATGGTATAAGAGGTGTTGATGTCCAAACCACGCACGGCGTAGGCGGTCATCAGCACGGAGGGCTGCTGGGCGATCTCACGACCCACCAGCACCTTCTGTACGTTACCGCCGGACATACGCCGGACGGGGAAGCTGGTGCTGGGGGTGACCACTTCCAGCTCCTGCCAGATGCGCTGTGCCAGCGCCTCGGGATCCTTGCGGTCAAGGAACACGCCCTTGCCCTTACGCCAGGAGCGGAGCATCATGTTGCCGGTCATGCCCATGGAGCCCACCAAGCCCATGCCCAGTCGATCCTCGGGAACGAAGCTCATGGCGATACCGGCCTTGCGGATGTCCATGGGATCCTTGCCTGCCAGCTCCTCGGGGGTGTCCTTTTCGGGGGGATAGAAGGTGACGGAGCCGGAGGAGATGGGGTACAGACCCGCGATGGACTCCAGCAGCTCACGCTGGCCGGAACCGGCCACACCGGCCACGCCCAGCACTTCACCGGCGTTGATGGTAAAGGAAACGTTGTCCAGCCGCTTCACGCCCAGCTCATCGAACACCGTCAGGCCTTCCAGCTTCAAACGGGGCGTTACGTTGACGGGGGTGGGGCGGTCGATGTTCAGCGTCACGCTGCGACCCACCATCATGTCCGTCAGGGACTGCTGGTCGGCGTCCTTGGTCATCACGTCGCCGATGTACTCGCCCTTGCGGAGGACGGCCACGCGGTCGGAAACGTCCAGCACCTCGTGGAGCTTGTGGGTGATGATGATGAGGGACTTGCCGTCGGCCTTCATGTTGCGCATGACGGCGAACAGCTTGTCGGTCTCCTGCGGCGTCAGCACGGCGGTAGGCTCATCGAGGATGAGAATATCCGCGCCGCGGTAGAGCACCTTGACGATCTCCACGGTCTGCTTCTGAGAGACGGACATATCGTAGATCTTCATGTCCGGATCGATGTCAAAACCGTATTTCTCGCAGATGTCCCGCACCTTTTGGCGGGCGTTGTTCAGATCCAGCTTACCTTCCAGACCGAGGATGATGTTCTCCGTGGCGGTGAACAGATCGACCAGCTTGAAGTGCTGGTGGATCATGCCGATGCCAAGGTCGAAGGCGTCCTTCGGGGAGGCGATGGTCACGGGTTGGTCGTGGATGTAGATCTGTCCCTCGTCGGGGAAGTAGATGCCGGAGAGCATATTCATCAGAGTGGTCTTGCCGCTGCCGTTTTCGCCCAGCAGGGACAGGATCTCACCCTCGCGCAGCTCCATGTTGATGGCGTTATTGGCCACCACGGAACCAAAGCGCTTGGTGATGTTCTCCATTTTGATCGCGCATTTACAGTTTTCCAAGGCTGTCATCCTTTCTTTCGGCGCAGATGGCTGCAACACCTCGTAGCACGCCGGGGCTGGTATTCCATACAGCTTATTCTACCATAGAAGTCCGGCGTTGTAAATCAAAATTCACAAAAAAATTGTAAGGTAACCACAAAAAATGTAAGGTTACACAAGAATGAGTTTGCAGTTTTGTATAAATCGTCAAAAGCCTTTCCGAAGGCGGAAAAAGCCGCCCCACAGCGGGGCGGCAGCGGGAGAAAAAACCCATTTTTTGGCGGGAAAAGGCGAAAAAAACAGGGCTGCCGAAGCAGCCCTGTTTTGATAGATGCAGGTTCTGAATTAGAACGCAACGTCCAGACGGGTGATGCCGTCGATCTCCAGATCGAAGTAAGGAGCGGAACGGAACTCGGACTCAGAGAAGTAACCGTCGTGAACGACCTCGGTGTCGGGGGTGTAGTCAGCGTCGGTATCGACGTCGGCCAGATAGCTGGTCAGGGTCTCACCACCAACGGTGAAGGTGGAGCAGTCATAGACGTGCAGGGTGCCGGCTTCCAGAGCGGCCTTGGCGGTCTCGATAGCCTCGGCAGTGCCCTCAGCGGCGACAGCCTCGTTGACCTCGGTCAGCAGCACGGAGCTGGTGCCCAGGGTGCCGGTCCAGTCAGCAGCGATCTCGGTGCCTTCCATGACAGCCTTGATGGCATACTCATAGTAGGGAGCCCAGTTGATGCGGGAGGAGATGATGAAGGTGCTGGGAGCCACGGAGATGGTGGAGCCGTTGTAGGAGACGTTGGGAACACCGGCGTTCTCGCAGGCGGTAGGAGCACCGAAGGAGTCAGCGTGCTGGCTGATGAGCTTGCAGCCGCCGTCGATCAGCTTCTGAGCGCCTTCCTTCTCCAGGGTCTCATCGTACCAGCTGCCGGTGAAGGTCACGTCCATGGTGACGGTGGGGCAGACGGACTTGGCGCCCAGATAGAAGGAGCTGTAACCGGAAACCACCTCGGCATAGGTGAAGGCGCCGACGTAGCCCATCTTGGCCTCTTCGGCGGTGAACTCACCGGCCTCGATCATCTCGTTGAGCTTCATACCGGCAGCGATACCGGCCAGATAACGGCCCTCATAGATGGAGGCGA
>CAZTHY010000145.1:0-3555 GCA_964613205.1 uncultured Oscillospiraceae bacterium | reverse complement strand
AGCAGCGGCACGAAAAGTCCCACTTTCAGCCAGTCCCACAGGACGTAGCGGATGTTGGACATGGCGGAGAGGGGGTCGCCCTTGAAGGGGACGAACAGCAGGGCGAACACCACCCAGCCGGCGATATACAGCGTTTTGCGCCGCTCGTCCATGGTCAGGGGCTTTTTCCGGAAGCGCAGCACCGTCACGACGATGAGGGTGACAAAGCAGAGCAGCTCGACCCACGCCATGGCAAGGCGCATATAGTTCATGCTGGGTTCAAAGCGCAGCGTCAGCAGCGTCAGACTCCATGTGATGCCGGTGGCGAAGCGGAGATAGATGTTGACCGTCAGAAAGACTGCCCAAGCGCACCACAGCCCTGTATTTCGCTGGAAACTCAGGCAGATCACACCGCAGAGCAGAAACGGCGCGCCGAAGGCCAGTCCACCGCGGAAGCCGCCCAATAACGTAAACAGTATAACGATCAGCGCACCGAAGCACAGCAGGATGGTGCCCACGATCTTCCGCGTGCTGGTGGACTTCACCACCACCGGCGGCGTCTCCGGCGGGGCTGTCTCGGCGGGCTGGGGGATGGTCTCGCCCTTCACCAGTTCGTCCAGCGTGATGTGGAACAGCTCGCTGAGCTGGAGCAGCTTGTCCAGCTCCGGAATGCTGCCATCGGTCTCCCATTTGGAGATGGACTGGCGGGAGACGTTGATCTTCTCCGCTAGATCGCCCTGGGACATACCGCCGCGGTTTCGCAGCGCTGTGATCTTTTCACCTAATGTCATAAAAGGTCACCTTTCTTCTTGTTGATGGCCTGTATCATAGCAGAAAACCGGCCTGCTGTCCACCAAGGCAACTTTGATTTTTTAGCAACCAGCGGTTGCACCCACCGTTTCAGCCGTTTTTCGGCGTCAAAAGCACCACGGATTCCACGTTGGCCGTGCGGGGGAACAGGTCGGCGGCGGCGGCGCGGGTGACGTGGTAGCCCTGCTCCGAAAACCGCTTTACGTCCCGCGCCAGCGTGGCGGGGTCACAGGAGACGTAGACGATGCGGCGGGGCGACATGGCGGCTACGTCCGCCACCACCGTCTCCGAAAGCCCCTTGCGGGGCGGATCGACGCACACCACGTCGGGGCGCAGCCCTCTTTGGTGGAGGTCGGCGGCCACGGCAGCCGCGTCACCGCAGAAGAACTCCACGTTTTCGATGTGGTTCCGGCGGGCGTTCTCGTTGGCGTCGGCGATGGCCTCCGGCACGATCTCCGCGCCGATGACGTGTCCCGCCTTCTGCGCCATCACCTGTGTGATGGTGCCGGCACCGCAGTAGAGGTCGAGGACCAGCTCCTTGCCGGTCAGCCCCGCCAGCTCCACCGCCTTTTCGTAGAGACGCTCCGCCATGGGGCGGTTCACCTGAAAGAAGGAGGGGACGCTGAGGCGGAAGGTCAGGCCGCAGAGGGTATCCGTCAGCGTGTCGCTGCCCCAGAGGGTGCGGTAGCGCTCGCCCAGCACCGCGCCGGTGGGCTTGGTGTTGGTGCCCAGCAGAATGCCCACCGTGTCCGGTACGGCTTCGCGGAGGAGGGACACCAGCGTGTCCTCGTGGGGCAGCCTGTCGCCGTTGGCCAGCACGCAGAGCAGCGACTGCCCTGCGCCGTTGGTGCGGATGTATAGATAGCGCAAAAGACCGCGGCGTGTTTTTTCATCGTAGCAGGGCACATGGCAGCGCTGGATATACGTCCGCAGCGCCTGCGCCGCCCCATCGGCCTGTTCTTTTTGCAATAGGCACGACTCCACCGCCACCACCTCATGGGTGCGGGCGCGGTAGAATCCCACCGCGCCGTCCTTCGACACGGGGTACTGGCTCTTGTTGCGGTAGCGGAGGGGCTGGCCGTCGGTGAGGATGGTCTCCACCTCCACGTCGCTGCCGCCGATGCGGCGCAGTGCGTCCTGTACACGCTGGCGCTTGGCGTACAGCTCCTCCTCCCTGTCCATGTGGCGGAAGTCGCAGCCGCCGCAGCGGCCATAGTAGGGGCAGTCCGGCTCCTGCCGGTGGGGTGAGGGGCGTTCCACCCCTACCACCTTGCCAAAGGCGGCGTTCTTCAGCACTTTCAGGAGGAGAATGTCGCACTCCTCGCCCCGCAGCGCCCGATGGACGAACACCGCCTGTCCGTCGATACGCGCCACGCCCAGCCCCTCGGAGGTGTAGCCCTCGATCAGGGCGCGGCGGATCTGATTTTTCTCCAGCATAGCGTTCTCTTACAGCTCGAATTTGGTGATGATCTTGTGGATGGCCTCGGCAAAGGCGGAGAGTGTCTTGTTGTCCCGCCCCTTGCTGCGGCGGATGAGGGCGGCCAGCAGGTCGCCCATGGCCACCAGCCGCTGGTAGGCCGACGTGGACTTGAGTGCGCCCTCGTAAGCGCGGCTCTTGCGCTCCGGCAGGTAGCCGGTAGCCGTCTGACGGCAATCGATCAGGTCGTATTCCTCGGTGTACTGCGGGGCGTGGGTTGCAAAGCCCAGTCCCGAAACGGTGTCGGCAAACACCGGCGCCACGTCCCTGTCGCCGTGGACAACGAACACATGGCGGGTGGCGGCGGGGTCGAACTGCTTCACCCAGCCGATGAGGTGATCGTGGTCGGCGTGGGAGGAAAGACCCTGGAAGTTGACGATCTTCGCCCGCACGGCGATGTCCTCGCCGAAGAGCTTGACGCTCTGTGCGCCCTCCAGCAGCGTTCTGCCCAGCGTGCCGGGGGACTGGAAGCCCACGAACACCACGGCGCTCTCCGGCCGCCAGAGGTTATACTTCAAATGGTGGCGGATGCGCCCCGCGTCACACATACCGCTGGCGGAGATGATGACCTTGGGCGTTTTGTCGATGTTCAGCAGCTTGGATTCGTCCACCGTCTCGGTAAGGTGCAGACCGGAGAAGCTGAACATATGGGTGCCGTCCTGCACCAGCAGGCGGGCTTCGTCGTCCAGATAGCCCCGCAGGTCGCCGCAGAAGATGGTGGTGGCTTTTTTGGCAAGGGGGCTGTCCACATAGACGGGGAAATCCGGCATGGACTTCACCAAGCCCTTGTCCTTGATCTCGCGGATGAAGTAGAGCAGCTCCTGCGTTCTGCCTACGGCGAAGGAGGGGATGACCACGTTGCCGCCGCGGGTGATGGTCTCATCGATGATCTGCGCCAGCTCGTCGGTGTAGCTCCACACCTCGGTGTGGTTGCGGTCGCCGTAGGTGGACTCCATCACCACATAGTCCGCGCCGTCGATGGGGGTCGGGTCCCGGATGATGGGCTGGTTGATGTTGCCCAGGTCGCCGGAGAACACCAGCTTTTTGGTCACGCCGTTCTCCGTGGCGGTGAGGATGATGCTGGCGCTGCCCAGCAGATGGCCGGCGTCCACGAACTCCGCCGTCACGCCCTCGCACAGGGGCACCGTTTCGCCGTACTCGCAGGTGGTGACGAAGCCCCGCACCTGGGCGGCATCCTCAATGGTATACAGCGGCTCTACCTTGGGCGCGCCGGAGCGCTCCGCCTTCCGGTTTTTCCATTCCGCGTCCGCCTCCTGGATGTGGGCGGC
>CAZTHY010000144.1:0-3590 GCA_964613205.1 uncultured Oscillospiraceae bacterium | reverse complement strand
TCGGGCGGACAGGGTCGTCCGCCCCTACAACCGACATCCCCTCCCATCAAATCCTCACGAAAAACCGCCCTTTCCTCACCAAAATCACCCACAAAAAGGCCGAACCATTCGGCGGTTGCGGAAAACCGGAGATACGCCTTGCGTATCACCGATTAAATGTTGACATATTTGTCTATTTATGTTAAGATTTCCCTACAACTCGACGTTAATTTTGTGACAAATGACAATGGGGAGGAAACGCACATGAAGGCGAAGGCTACGGGGATCGTGCGCCGTGTGGACGCACTGGGGCGTATCGTGCTGCCGGTGGAGCTGCGGCGGACGCTGAACATCGACGTGAAGGATATGCTGGAGATCAGCGTGGCGGAAGGGCAGATCATCCTGCGGGTCTGCAAGCCGGCCTGCATCTTCTGCTCCGGCACCGACCACCTGACGGAATTCGAGGGCAAAAACGTGTGCCGCAGCTGCATGAAACGGCTGCAAAAAGCGGAATAAAGCCAAAAAAGAAGCCCAAAAGGGCTTCTTTTTGTTGCTTATTCTTCCTCTGCCGGTACATACTCCTCGTACCGGAACCGCAGGCCGTTTTCCTCCTGCACGTCCCCCTTCTTGTCCAGCCGCCAGCGGCGGTCGTGTTCCAGATCGGGGAAAAACACGTCAGCGCCGCCGTCGCCATCGATGCGGGTGACGTACACCCGCTGGCATACCGGCAGCAGCTCCCTGTACACGCTGGCGCCGCCGATGAGCCAGCAGTCCTCCGGTGCCAGCAGCACCGCTTCCGCCGGAGAGTGGACGGTCTCCACGTTTTCGGCGGTATAGGCACGATTCGTGGTCAGCACCATGTTCCGTCTGTTAGGCAGACCCCGCTGCTTCGGCAGCGATTCCAGCGTTTTCCGCCCCATGAGCACGGTGTGTCCTTCCGTCAGCGCCCGAAAGCGCTTCAGATCGTCGGACACGCGGAACAGCAGATCGCCCTCCCGCCCGATCCCCCAGCGGTTATCCACAGCCACAATAGCAAACATAGCGGTCACCTCGAAAACGCCCTCTATGCACGGGGCATAGAGGGCAAGTCATCCGTTGAGCTTTGTTTTGATTCAAGTTGCTCGCGCTCTACGAGCAAATCATCCATTGAGCTTTCTTTATTTTAGGGCTGTCGCGCTCTACGACAGCATCATCGCGGGGTTCCCCGCGCTTCTATTATATGCGCTTTTGCGGGGGATTGTCAAGGAGTTTTCTCAAATCGCCACCGGTATCTTGTCCTCGAAGGGGTGGGGGTCGTAGCCTTCCAGTGTGAAGCTGTCGCGGGTGAACTGATAGAAATCGGTGACGGCGGGGTCGATGGTGAACTTCGGCGCGGGGCGCTCGTCGTTTTCCAGCATCTTCTCGATGATGGGCACATGGCGGTCGTAGATGTGGGCGTCGGCGATGACGTGTACCAGCTCGCCCGCCTCCAGACCGCTGGCCTGCGCCATCATGTGTACCAGCACGCTGTACTGCACCACGTTCCAGTTGTTGGCGGCCAGCATATCCTGACTGCGCTGGTTGAGAATGGCGTTGAGGGTGTGGCCGGACACGTTGAAGGTCATGGAGTAGGCGCAGGGATACAGCGCCATCTCGTGGAGGTCGGCGAAGGTGTAGATATTCGTCATGATACGGCGGCTGGCGGGGTTGTGCTTCAGGTCGTACAGCACCCGATCCACCTGATCCATCTCCCCCTCGGGGTACTGGTGCTTCACGCCTAACTGATAGCCGTAGGCCTTGCCGATGGAGCCGGTCTCATCCGCCCAGCTATCCCAGATGTGACCCCGCAGGTCGTGGATGTTGTTGGACTTCTGCTGCCAGATCCACAGCAGCTCGTCGATGCAGGTCTTGAAATACGTCCGCCGCAGCGTCAGAATGGGGAATTCCTCTTTCAGGTTATAGCGGTTGACGATGCCGAATTTCTTCACGGTGTGGGCGGGGGTGCCGTCCTCCCAGTGGGGACGCACCTGCTGGTCGGTGTCCCACACACCGTTTTCCAGAATCTGGCGGCAGTTTTCCTTAAAAATACGGTCGGCGTAGCTCATGGCGCGTCCTCCTTGCGGCAATTTTCCGGCGATTATCCGGCGATTTTCCCCATTGTACCACATCCGCCGGAGAAATACCAGCTATTAGCAGAAAATGTTTGCCTACTGAGGGCGCGTCTGTTATAATGTAAAATGCAGAAATATTGAGGAGGTATCTCCATGACTTATGATGTGATCGTGATCGGCGGCGGCCCCGGCGGTATCTACTGCGCCTGGGAGCTGCTGAAAAAGAAGCCCGAGTGGAAGCTGGCGCTGTTCGAGGCCGGCCACACGCTGGAAAAGCGCCGCTGTCCCATCGACGGCGTGAAGGTGAAGTCCTGCGTCAAGTGCCCCACCTGCGCTATTATGAACGGCTTCGGCGGCGCCGGCGCCTTCTCCGACGGCAAATACAACATCACCAACCAGTTCGGCGGCACCCTCCATGAGTATATCGGCAAGCGGCAGGCGCTGGAGCTGATGGAGTATGTGGACGAGATCAACATGGAAAACGGCGGCGCGGGAACGCACCTCTATTCCACCGGCAGCACGCCCATCAAGAAGCTGTGTCTGGAAAACGACCTGCACCTGCTGGACGCCTCCGTGCGGCACTTGGGCACCGACATCAACTATGTGGTGCTGGAAAACCTGTACAACGCCATGAAGGACAAGATGGACTTCTACTTCGACACGCCGGTGGAGTCCGTCACCAAGACGTCCGACGGCTACACCGTGGAGACGAAGAAGGGCAGCTTTGACGGCCGTACCTGCGTCATCTCCGTGGGACGCAGCGGCAGCAAGTGGATGGAGTCGGTGTGCCGCGACATGAACATCGCCACCAAGTCCAAAAGCGTGGACATCGGCGTGCGGGTGGAGCTGCACTATCAGGTGTTCGCCCACCTGACCGATGAGCTGTATGAGAGCAAGATCGTCTACCGCACCGAGAAATTCCAGGACAAGGTGCGTACCTTCTGCATGAATCCCCACGGTGTGGTGGTGAACGAGAACACCAACGGCATCGTCACCGTCAACGGCCACAGCTACGAGGATCCCAAGCTCCACACCGACAACACCAACTTCGCCCTGCTGGTGGCCAAGCACTTCTCCGAGCCTTTCAAGGACTCCAACGGCTACGGCGAGTCCATCGCACGGCTCAGCAATATGCTGGGCGGCGGCGTGATTTTGCAGCGCTTCGGTGATCTCATCCGCGGCCAGCGCTCCACCGTCAAGCGTATCGAGGAGAGCTTCGTCACGCCGACGCTGGCGGCCACCCCCGGCGACCTCAGTCTCGTCATGCCCAAGCGGATTTTGGACGGCATCATCGAGATGATCTACGCGCTGGACAAGATCGCCCCCGGCACCGCCAACGACGACACGCTGCTCTACGGCGTGGAGGTGAAGTTCTACAACATGGAAGTGGCGCTGGACGAGAATTTGCAGACGTGCCACAAGGGTCTGTACGTCATCGGCGACGGCAGCGGCGTCACCCACTCCCTCTCCCACGCCAGCGCCAGCGGCGTCTACGTGGCAAGACACCTTGCGGGGGAGTAA
>CAZTHY010000143.1:0-3603 GCA_964613205.1 uncultured Oscillospiraceae bacterium | reverse complement strand
CCTCAGTCAGCGCTGCGCGCTGCCAGCTCCCCTTACAAGTAAGGGGAGCCTTTTTCGTTCTCCCTTCGTGCGTCCTTCTACCGTGCGGCGGGGTGAGGTGCAGTGGAGCGAAGCGGAACAAATGCCCTTGGGGTACACCCCGCCCTACGTCCATCGACGCGACCTTTTTGGTCATTGTTTTTACATACGTTTATTTCGGTCGCTGCATCGGGCGGACAGGGTCGTCCGCCCCTACAACATTACCGCTTCACCGCAACGACGTATTGACGGAAAAGACACCGCCCGTAATGGCGTGGATTTTTCGTCAAGACGAGGCGCGGCGGCGAAGCCATACGTTGTGTATGGCGAGGCGGCGCAACGACGTATTGACGGAAAAGACACCGCCCGTAATGGCGTGGATTTTTCGTCAAGACGAGGCGCGGCGGCGAAGCCATACGTTGTGTATGGCGAGGCGGCGCAACGACGTATTGGCGGAAAAGACACCCATTATACCTCCCACTTGTACCCAAAGCCCCAAATAGTGGTAATGTGGGACGGGTTGGTGGCGTTGTCCTCGATTTTCAGCCGCAGGCGGCGGATGTTCACGTCCACGATCTTCACCTCGCCGAAGTAATCGTGACCCCAGACGTTGTCCAGAATTTCCTCGCGGGACAGCGCCTTGCCCGGGTTTTCCATGAACATCTTGACGATGGCGTACTCCACCTGTGTCAGCTTGACACGCTGGCCGTCCTTGTCCAGCGTGCGGTTGCGGGTGTTCAGCAGGAAAGGCGGCTGGTGGATCTCGCCGGGCTCCACGGCGGTGATGCCGCTGCGACGCATCAGCGCGTACACGCGGGCGGTCAGCTCCGCCGGAGAGAAGGGCTTCGTCACCTAGTCGTCGGCGCCGGTCATAAGGCCGGTGACCTTGTCCATCTCCTGAGAACGGGCGGTGAGCATGATAATGCCGATGGAGGAATTGACGGCGCGGATGCGGCGGCAGACCTCAAACCCGTCGATGCCGGGCAGCATGATGTCCAGCAGCGCCACGCGGATGTCGCTGTGCTGCGCCAGCAGCTCCAGCGCCTCCTCGCCGCTCTCCGCCTCCACCGCCTGATAACCGGCGCGGCGCAGGTTGATGACGATAAAGCTGCGGATGGAGGACTCGTCCTCCAGTACCAGTACCTTTCTCATAGTAACCTCCCTGTCAGTTGTTCCAGCTGCCTGCCGCCAGATTGAAGCACCGGCGCAGCAGCTCCTCGTCCATGCCGTAGTAGTCGGCGGCGCCGTACAGCTCACCGGCGTAGACGGTGGCGGTCTGCCGCCGCAGAACGATGCGTCCCGCCATGCGGCTCCTGTTTTCGCGGTTTTCACCGGTGATGGTGTAGATGGACAGCACCGGATCGTCGTTGATGGTCAGTGTGAACTGGTTTTCGTTCTGAATGGATGTAACGGTGCTGCCTACGTTCCAGTCCCACCAGCTTTCGGGGATGGTGAAGTACCAGCCGCAGGTGGTGCTGTGGTACGTTTTGGCCGCCAGCGTAAGGTCGCCCTGCTGTGAGCAGCGGTGCCAGGCGAACAGGCCGTCGGTCTGCTCGTCGCTCCATACGCCGTCGGCGCTGGGTATCTCGATACAGCCGTCGCCGTCGATGTCCTGTGGGGCGATCTGCCGGTAGTCGTTGACGAAGGCGGAGATACCGCTGCTGCCGCTGAGGGACACGTTCACCAGTCCCGTCTCCACGCGGTAGATCAGCACGTCCGTCACCGCCACGCCCTTTTCATCCACGCCGGTGATGAACAGCGCCGGTGTGTCCTCGTCCATCTTGCCGGAGACGAGACTGCCGCGGTTGACGGAGGCCATGGTGGAGGACAGCGTGGTGCGGTAGGCCACGCCCATCTGCCCGTCCTGCCAGCCGTAGAACTCGGCGGCGGGAAGGCTGTCCTCGCCGGTGCGCAGCACCAGCAGGCTGGGGATACCGTCGCCGTTCAGATCCTGCATGACGAAGCGGCTGTAACCGCTGGACATCAGTACCACCGGCTCCCGCTCCACGGTGTACACCGCCACCGTCTGCACGTCGGCGCTGATACGCCAGCCCACGATCAGCTCACGGTGGCCGTCGCCGGTCAGGTCCTGATAGTACACGCTGTCCACGGCGGTGCCGCTGCTCTCGATGGTGCAGAAGTGCTGGTAGGCGTCGTCCTCCATGTGAAAGACGAAGATCTTCAGCGGCTTCTCGTCACCGCTGCGGCGGAAGAAGGCCAGCGCCTCCTGCCGTCCGTCGCCGTCCAGATCGGCCATCTGCACCGACTGGATGTTCCGCCCGCCGGTAGGCGAGGCGTACTCGTAGCCCTGTGTGATCAGCTCGTCCAGCTTCTGGGCGAGGCCGGTATAGCCCTCCGCCATGCGGGGCAGCGTAAACAGCTCCTCCACCGAAGCGTCGTAGCCGCAGCCGCACAGTACCAGCAGCAGCAACAGCACCGGCAGCAGCAACAGCTTCCTGCATCGTCTCATGGTACGCCCTCCCTTCTTCGGCAGATATGTATTCTACGCTATCATATCACATTTTCTATCGTTTTGGTAGTCCCTAAATCGCATTTTCCCTCCGCGAGGCAAAAAACCTGTCCCCTTCCTCAACAGGAAAGTGCGGAAAAGAATTGCTTTTTCCGTAAAATCCTGTTACACTACAAGGGTTGACAAATATTTCTCGGCAGGTGTTGCATTTGCCACACTAAAAATCGCGCTTTTGTGGCATACTACATACCACCGCAAGAGAGGAGAGAACTCCATGCTGGAACTGCAAAACATCTGTTACCGCGTGTCCACCCCCGAGGGGGAGCTGGACATTCTGAACAACATCTCTATTACCATCCCCGACCACAAGCTGATGGTGTTCACCGGCCCCAACGGCGGCGGCAAGACCACGCTGGCCAAGGTCATCATGGGACTGGTACAGCCCACCTCCGGCCGTATCCTGTATAACGGCGAGGATGTCACCGCCCTGTCCATCACGGAGCGGGCGCAAAAGGGCATCAGCTACGGCTTTCAGCAGCCGCCCCGCTTCAAGGGGATCACCGTCCACGACCTGCTGCTGCTGGCGGCAGGTAAGGACAAGCTGAGCAAGGACAAGTGCTGCGCGTATCTGACCAAGGTGGGTCTGTGCGCCAACGACTATCTCGACCGCGAGGTGGACGTGTCCCTGTCCGGCGGCGAGGTGAAGCGCATCGAGATCGCCACCATTCTGGCCCGCCACAGCGACCTGATGATCTTTGACGAGCCTGAGGCCGGTATCGACCTGTGGAGCTTTGCCCGGCTGACCGAGACCTTCGAGCAGATTCATCAGGAGGGGCAGGCCACCATGATCATCATCTCCCACCAGGAGCGGATCATCCGCCTGGCCGACGAGATCGTGGTCATCGCCGGCGGCCAAATCGCCCACCGGGGCGGCACGGACGAGGTGTTCCCCCTGATTCTGGCCGACACGCTGGGCGGCTGCCCGGTCATTGACAGAAAGGAGGCATCCCTGTGATCACCGACATCGACGCGAAGCTGCTGGAAAAAATCGCCGACCTGACCGGCAAGCCGGTGGGTGCCCTGAACATCCGCAAGGACAGCGGCTGCGAGGCGCG
>CAZTHY010000142.1:0-3639 GCA_964613205.1 uncultured Oscillospiraceae bacterium | reverse complement strand
TGTCCTTCATCGCCGGCTCCTCCTTCGTCATGTGGATGGGCGAGCAGATCACCGAATTCGGTATCGGCAACGGTATCTCCATCATCCTGTTCGCGGGCATCCTGTCCCGCGTCCCCACCATGGTCTCCTCCATGAGCATCTCCCTGACTTCCGGTGCGATGCAGTGGTGGCACGCCGTGTTGGTGGTGGTGGGTATCCTTGCGCTGATCGTGCTGATCACCTGGGTCAACGGCGCCGAGCGCCGCATCCCCGTCCAGTACGCCAAGCGTCAGGTGGGTCGTAAGATGTACGGCGGTCAGGCGTCCACCCTCCCCATGAAGGTGAATATGTCCGGCGTTCTGCCCATCATCTTTGCCCAGTCCATTGCCATGATCATCCCCACCGTGGCGGCGTTCCTGCCCGCTCCGGAGGAGGGCACCTTCGCGTACTCTCTGGTGCACGCGGTGGACAGCAAGAGCGTGCTGTACATGATCGTCTACTTCCTGATGATCATCGCTTTCAGCTACTTCTATGCGACCATCCAGTTCAACCCCATTGAGATCTCCAACAACCTGAAGAAGAACGGCGGCTTCATCCCCGGCTTCCGTCCCGGCAAGCCCACCGCTGACTTCATCAAGAAGGTGCTCAACAAGGTGACGCTGTTCGGTGCGGTCTACCTGGGTATCGTGGCTATCCTGCCTCTGGTCATCGGTAAGGTCGTCAATGTGGCGTCCCTGTCCATCGGCGGTACCTCCGTCATCATCGTTGTCGGTGTGGCGCTGGAGACCGTACAGGCACTGGAGTCCCAGATGCTGATGCGTCAGTACAAGGGCTTCCTGGAATAATTGAGGTGTTACCATGAAACTGATCCTTTTAGGCGCTCCCGGTGCCGGTAAGGGCACCCAGGCCGACATCATCAAGAAAACGCTGAAGATCCCCACTATCTCCACCGGCAATATCCTCCGCGCCGCCGTGAAGAACGGCACCCCCACCGGTCTGAAGGCCAAGTCCTTCATGGACGCGGGGCAGCTGGTGCCCGATGAAGTCATCATCGGCATCATCAACGAGCGCTTGCAGGAGCCGGATTGTGCGGACGGCTACATTCTTGACGGTGTCCCCCGCACCATTGCCCAGGCGGAAGCTCTGGAGCAGGCAGGTATCAGGTTCGACGCGGTCGTGGCCATCGAGATCCCCGACGAAAAGATCGTGGCTCGTATGGGTGGCCGCCGCGTATGCGAGAGCTGCGGCGCCAGCTACCACATCGTCAACATTCCCCCGAAAAAAGAGGGCGTGTGCGACGTGTGCGGCGGTGCGCTGAAGCAGCGCAAGGATGATGACCCCGCAACGGTCCGTGACCGTTTGGCGGTCTATCATAAGGAAACGGAACCGCTGAAGGGCTTCTATGAAGCCCGCGGCGTTCTGAAGACCGTGGACGACCAGCCCACCGTGGATGGTACGACACGGGCGATTCTGAAGGCGCTGGGAGTAGACGAATGATCTCTCTCAAGTCGTCCCACGAGATCGAGCTGATGCGTCGGGCGGGCAAAATTACCGCGGCAGCCCGTGCCCTGGCACGGGATATGGTAAAACCCGGCGTCACCACCGCTCAGATCGACAAAGCAGTGTTCCAGTTCATCAAGGGGCAGGGCGCGACCCCCTCCTTCCTGCACTACAACGGCTATCCCGCCAGCGTGTGCGTCAGCGTCAACGACGAGATCATCCACGGCATCCCCGGTAAACGGGTGCTGCGGGAGGGTGACATCGTCAGCGTGGACGTAGGCGCGTACATCGGCGGCTTCCACGGCGACTGCGCCGGCACCTACCCCTGCGGGCAGGTGTCCGACGAGGCGCTGCGGCTGATCCGTGTCACGCAGCAGAGCTTCTTCGAGGGCATCAAGTATGCCAGAGAGGGCTGCCGCCTGTCGGATATCTCCGCTGCCGTGCAGGCGTATGTGGAATCGAACGGCTTCAGCGTCGTGCGGGAATATGTCGGTCACGGCATAGGCCACCAGATGCATGAAGCACCGGAGGTGCCCAATTACGGCAAGCCTGGTCACGGCGTCCGCCTGCTGCGGGGCATGACCATTGCCGTGGAGCCTATGGTCAACGCCGGCAGCGCCGCCATCCGTCAGATGGCGGACGGCTGGACGGTCAAGACCGCCGACGGTAAAAACGCCGCCCACTACGAGAACACCATACTGATCACCGCCGGAGAGCCGGAGCTTCTGACGGATCCGGAGAAATCGTTGGTGTGAGATGGACATTGCAAAGGCAAACATCGTACAATCAACCGCCGGCAGGGACAGGGGAGACATCTTCTTCGTCCTTGCGTGCGAGGGGGACTTCCTCCTGCTGGCGGACGGAAAGAACCGCCCCGTGGAGCGGCCGAAGCGGAAGCGGCGCAAGCACGCCATGCTGCTCACCGCCGACGGCGGCGTCCTTTCCGAAAAAATCAGAAGCAACGAACAAATCACCAATAGTGAGCTTCGTAAAGCCATCGCCGCGTTTCGCGGCAGTGATCAAGACCAGGAGGGATAACACTTGGCAAAATCCGACATGATCGAAGTCGAGGGCACCGTTGTAGAATCGCTGCCCAACACCACATTCCAAGTCGACATTGGAAATGGACACACGATCTTAGCGCATATTTCCGGAAAGCTCAGAATGAATTTCATCAGGATTCTGCCCGGCGATAAGGTGACTGTGGAAATGTCGCCTTACGATCTGACCCGTGGTCGGATCACCTGGCGCAGTAAGTAGGAGGTTTATCAAAATGAAAGTAAGACCGTCCGTGAAGCCCATGTGCGAGAAGTGCAAAGTGATCCGCCGCAAAGGCCGTGTTATGGTCATTTGCGAGAATCCCAAGCATAAGCAGAGACAGGGCTAAGTAGAAAGTGGAGGTGCTCTAAATTATGGCACGTATTGCCGGTATTGACCTGCCCAAGGATAAGCGAATCGAAATCGGTTTGACTTATATCTATGGTATTGGAAGAAAAAGTGCCCAGGACATCCTGGCGCAGACAGGCATCAACCCCGACACCCGTGTGAAGGATCTGACCGAGGCCGAGGAAGCCAAGCTCCGTGAAGCCATCGATCATTCCTACATCGTCGAGGGTGATCTGCGTCGTCAGGTAGCGCTTGACATCAAGCGTCTGACTGAAATCGGCTGCTATCGTGGTATGCGTCACCGTCGTGGCCTGCCCGTTCGCGGCCAGCGCAGCAAGACCAACGCACGCACCCGCAAAGGCCCCAAGAAGACCATCGCTAACAAGAAGAAGTAAAGGAGGGAAGAATAGATCATGGCTAACGTAAAAGGCAAGAAAGTCATTCGCCGTCGTCGCGAGAAGAAGAACGTGGAGAAGGGCCAGGTCCATATCCGTTCTTCCTTCAACAACACCATGGTGACCGTCACCGACGCACAGGGCAACGCGCTGTCCTGGGCTTCCTCCGGTGGTCTCGGTTTCCGCGGCAGCAAGAAGTCCACTCCCTTTGCCGCGCAGAGCGCTGCCGAGACGGCGGCCAAGGCGGCTATGGAGCATGGCCTGAAGACCGTTGAGGTCTTTGTCAAGGGCCCCGGTCAGGGTCGTGAGGCGGCTATCCGCGCCCTGCAGGCGGTGGGTCTGGAAGTGACGATGATCAAGGACGTCACCCCCATCCCCC
>CAZTHY010000141.1:0-3652 GCA_964613205.1 uncultured Oscillospiraceae bacterium | reverse complement strand
GAACAGTGCCATGGAGCTGGCGCCCATGCCGAAGGTCAGCATGGCGCTGGTGATGTCGCTGGCTCCCAGCTTGAAGACGAACCGCAGCAGCAAAAACCACACGGAAATATCCAACAGACCCAATCCCACCACGGTGAAGCCCATGACGGAACCGGCGGAGAAGGCCACCCGCAGACCCTTGTTCAGCCCCTCGCGGCAGGCGTTGGCGGTGCGGCAGTTGGCCTTGGTGGCGATATACATACCCACGAAACCGCTGAGACCGGAGAAGAAGCCACCGGTGAGGAATGCGAAGGGTACGAACCAGGTCAGCAGACCGGCGGCGGCCATGATGCACAGCACCACCACCATACACGCAAAAAACACGCCCACTACGGTGTACTGCCGCCGCAGATAGGCGTTGGCTCCCTGACGGATAGAGCCGGAGATCTTGCTCATCAGAGGCGTGCCCTCGTCAAAGCTCAGCACCCGTTTGCCCATGATGACGGCAAACGCCAGTGCGATGACGGCACCCAGCAGTGTCGCCAAAACCAGATATTTTTCCATGTTTCCTCTTCTTTCCTTCCCCGCAGACGCGGCGCGCCGCCGCGTTTGCCCTTGCAGCAGGTAGGGGAATCTCTCTATTTTTGTTCCGCCCACCATTGTAAAAGAAAAATGGCTTTCCTGTCAAATTTTCAGAATCTTTTTGGAAAGAGCCGAAAAAATTTCAGATTTTTATGGTCAAAATACCCGCAACTTTTTCAGGAAAAACAGTTGGAATTTTTCCTGTTTTTATCCGGTTTTTTGCGGCTTCAAAATTTGTACCAAACGTTTAGTATCAATTTTCGGCCATAAGATTACCGGAAAAAGACGGCGAAAAAATTTTTTCTCGTCACTTTTCGCGGGGAAAACAAAAAATTTTTCCCGAAAACGGGAAAAATCGGATTTCAGAACTTTTTATTGGGTGTTCAGAGGTCTTTACGAATTTTTGTCGGGCGGAACTTGGCAAATTGCACAAACAGTTTTTGCAACTTTTTTCGTAGGAGTATAACACAAACGCGCCGCCCTCCGGCGGCGCGTCCGTCTATCGTCCTCTCGTGCCGTCCAGCGGATCGGTGAACAGCGGCAAGTCCGGCGGTGCAGCCGTCCACACCACGAACAGCGCCGTCAGTCCCAGCAGCACCGCCATGCCGCCCACCGCCCACAGGGGCGAGGACAGCCCATTCCGCCGCTGCACCCGACGGCTGACCCACCACGCCAGCAGCGCGGCCACCTGAAAAATGGCCACGTTCACCACGTCCTCGCTGACACCCAGCGCGCCGGTGTAGGTGTAAAACAGCACCGGAATGGCCGTCAGTCCCGCCAGCAGTCCCGCCGTCCTTCCGGCGATAACGCCCGCGTCCCGCAGGGCGATGACCATCACTGCCGTCCACACCACCCACGGCACCGCCAGCAGTTTCATGTGTTCCCACGTGGACTCGTTGACGGCGGCGATATACGCCGCCCACTTCGCCTGCTCCGCCCAGTCGTAGACGAAGTGGAGCGTATTGCCCGCCAGCAGCGTGACGAACAGCCCCGCCGTCTCCCACGTCTGCCGTTGTCTGCTTTGCTTCACCGGATGACCTCCCCGCCTCTTTTCATTACAGTATAGACCGGTTTTCTCCGCCCTATACCGCGAAAAAACCGTGGCGCTTTTCGCCGCGCCGTGGTATACTACGGAAAAAGACAGGAGGTGTCGCCCATGGTGAAGCAGCGCTTGGCGCGGCTGCGGCAGGAGATGGCGCAGCGGGGCTATGACGGCTATTTGGTGGTGACCGACGATTTTCACGGTTCGGAGTATGTTGGGGAGTTCTTCAAGTCCCGCGCCTACCTCTCCGGCTTCACCGGCTCCGCCGGTACGCTGGTGGTGCTGCCGGACACGGCGGCGCTGTGGACGGATGGCCGGTACTTTTTACAGGCGGAGCAGCAGCTCTCCGGCAGCGGTATCGATCTTATGCGGGCGGGACAGCCGGACACGCCTACGCTCTCCGCCTTTTTATCGGACAACCTACCCCACGGCGGCGTGTTGGCCTTCGATGGCCGCACCGTCAGCACCAGGCTGTTCCGCTCACTGGAAAAAGCGCTGGCGGAGAACCACGTTACGCTGGCGGGCGACCACGACCTGATGGCGCAGGTGTGGCCGGACAGACCGCCCCTCTCCGCCCAGCCGGTGTGGCCGCTGGAGGTGGGGCTTTCCCGAAAAGAAAAGCTGTCCCTGCTGCGGCAGGACATGGCGGCGCAGAAGGGCGACTATCTGCTGCTCACCGACCTGACGGACATCGGCTGGACGCTGAACCTGCGGGGCGGCGACGTGGCCTGTACGCCGGTGTTCCTGTCGTTCCTGCTCATCGGGCGGGACAGCGCCCAGCTTTGCATCCAGTCCTCGGCGGTGCCGCCGGAGGTGAAAGCGGCGCTGACGGCGGACGGCGTGGCGCTGCGTCCCTACGATGCCATCTATGACCTGCTCTCCGCCCTGCCCGAAAACGCCCCTGTGGTGCTGGACAGCGCCACCGCCAACAGCCGTATCACCGCCGCTCTTAACCACACGGAGGTCATCGACAGCCCTTCGCCCGCCGCCCGCCGCAAGGCGGTGAAGTCGGAGGGGGAGCAGGCGGCGTTCCGCCGCGCCCATCTGGCGGACGGCGTGGCGCTGACGCGGTTTCTCTATCAGGTGAAGCGCCGTCCCGCCGATTTTACGGAGCTGTCCGCCGCCGCGCTGCTCCATGAGCTGCGAGGGGAGAACGGCGACTTTTTGCAGGACAGCTTCGACACCATCATGGCCTACGGCGCTCACGGCGCCATCGTCCACTACGAACCCACACCGGACAGCGACGTACCGCTGGCGCCCCACGGCTTGCTGCTGTGCGACAGCGGCGGCCACTACCGCACCGGCACCACCGACGTGACACGCACCGTGGCGCTGGGCGACGTGACGGCGGAGGAGAAGCGTCTTTCCACGCTGGTATTGCAGGGACACATCCGCCTTGCCATGGCGCGGTTTCCCAAAGGTGCCAGCGGCGAGAATTTAGACGCGCTGGCGCGTCAGCCGCTGTGGGCAGAGGGCTTGGACTACGACCACGGCACCGGCCACGGCGTAGGCTTCGTCCTCAGCGTCCACGAATCGCCGCCGTCGTTCCGCTGGCGCATCCTGGAGGGGATACCCCATCCGCCGCTGGAGGCGGGCATGATCGTCTCCGACGAGCCGGGGTATTACGCGGCAGGGCAGTTCGGCATCCGCCATGAAAGCCTCCTGCTGGTGCAGCCGTCGGGGGAGCAGTTTCTCGGCTTCGAGGTGCTGACGCTGGCACCCTTCGACCGCGATGCGCTGGACGCTTCGCTGCTCCACGACGACGAGCGGCAGTGGCTCAACGAGTACCACCGGCGGGTGCGGGAGACGCTTTCGCCCCATCTTTCACCGGAGGAGGCGGCGTGGCTCTGTGACGTTACACAGCCGCTGTAAAACGCAAAATCGGATGACCGGCCTGTTCACACGGACAGGCCGGCCATTTTTTACCACAAAAACCGCAAAAAAATTCGTTTGGGTAGTTGATTTTTTGTGCGCTTTCCTGTAAAATACAGGGTACAATCCAAGATTGGTAGCTGTAAGGAAGTGCTTCGCGCACGGGCTGCAACTATC
>CAZTHY010000140.1:0-3700 GCA_964613205.1 uncultured Oscillospiraceae bacterium | reverse complement strand
CTTTGCAAAGGTTTTCATTGATGGTTACTTTAACCACATTTGACACCTCTTTTCTTTTTTTGCTGAATTCTCTACCATATCTCTATCCCTTTTGCGGGGGATATACAGATGTTAATAAATTTCCTTTCTGGGGTCAGTCGTGTTCAGACCGTGGGCGATATAGGAATCCCAGTCGCGGTGCATATACATATCGATGGCGATGGGGGTTCCCACATACTTCGGGTCCGGGTCACGAGCCAGGAACGCATCCAGAAACTCCTTCTTGCCGGTGGTGTAGGCAACGGGGATGCCCGTTGCGTCGGCCACCTGCCGCAGCAGCTCATAGCCGTCCCACAGCTCCTCCGCCGTGGTCATGGTGGCAAGATTCGTGTTGTTGATCATGCCGGTGATCTGCAAACGGGAGTGGAGCTGCATGCCCTCCTGCAAGCGGTGGACCTTTTCCAGCGTGCTGGCCAGCGGCCGGCGGATGTTCACCACGTTCAGCACCTCAAGCGCGCCCTCCGGCAGCGCCATAAAGTCCTGATGATAGCGACCCAGCGCCGTTGCGCCCACATCGTCGCCGCCCACGTCGAAAATCACGCTGTCCCAGTCCATGACGAAAGCGGACTGCACCTCGGCGGGAAGGGAGAGCGTTTCGATGCCGGAGCAGGCGAAGTTGGGAGAGACGAGACGAATCTCCTTCTGCTCCACCATCTTGCCGCGCTCGGTCAGGCGAAAGTATGTGTTCACCATGTCCAGATCGATCAGCTCTGTGCGTTCGCCTCTGGCGGCGGCCTGCATGGCGAAGTTCAGTGCCAGCTCGCTCTTGCCGCTGCCGTAATTGCCGATGAGTACCTTGACCTTCTTCATCCGCTCAGTTCTCCTTTATGATTCAGGTATACCGCACCACCGTGGTGTCCCCGGAGGGGGGACACCACAATGGTGATGTGTGAATTGCTTACTTCAGGTTCTCCCGGATGGTCTGGCACAGCGCGGTGATGCCCTGAACGATCTTCTCCTCGGGCATGCAGCTGTAGTTCAGACGCAGGGTGTTCTCGTGGCCGCCGTTGGGGAAGAAGGAACCACCGGGAACGAAGGCGACCTTCTTCTCAAGGCACTTCATCTGCAGCTCCTTGGCATCCATGTACTCGGGCAGCACGACCCAAGCGAACAGACCGCCCACGGGCTTGGTGTAGGTGCAGGGAGCGGGCAGCTCCTTCTCCAGCGTCTCCAGCATCACGGTGCGGCGCTTTTTATAGCACTCGCGGATGGTGTTGACGTGGGCATCCAGATCGAACATATCGATCCACTTGGAGGTCTCCATCTGGCCGATGGTGGAAGCCTGCAGAGAGGCGGCCTGCTCCATGAAGTTGTACTTGGCCAGGATCTCATCCTCGGCGCAGACCCAGCCCAGACGATAGCCGGGAGCCAGGATCTTGGAGAAGGTGCCCAGATAGACCACCAGACCCTTGGTGTCCAGGCTCTTCAGCGCGGGCATATACTCGCCCTCGAAGCGCAGCTCGCCGTAGGGGTTATCCTCCACAACGGGAATCTCGTACCGGTTGACGATCTCCATGAACTTATGACGACGATCCAGATCCCAGGTGCGGCCGGTGGGGTTCTGGAAATCGGGAATGACGTAGATCATCTTGACGCGCTCGGTGGTGGCCAGGATCTTCTCCAGCTCCTCCATGATCATGCCGCCGTCGTCGGTGGGCACTTCGATGAAGGTGGGCTCGCAGGCCTTGAACGCATTGACGGCGCCCAGATAGGAGGGGCTTTCCAGCAGCACCACATCGCCGGGGTTCAGGAACACGCGGGCGGAGAAGTCCAGACCCTGCTGAGAACCGGAGGTGACCAGAATGTGGTCGGCGTCGGTGTGGATGTTGTTCTTGGCCAGCATACGCTCGGCGATCTGCTCACGCAGACGGGGATAGCCTTCGGTGGAAGAATACTGCAGCGCCACGCGGCCATTCTCACGCAGGACGGCCTCGGACGCCTGGATCATCTGATCCACGGGGAACAGCTCGGGAGCGGGCATACCGCCGGCGAAGGAGATAATGTCGGGCTGGGCGGTCAGCTTCAGCAGCTCACGAATCTCGGAGCCCTTCAGCAGATCCATTCTTTTTGCAAACTGTACCATAAATCGTTTTCCTCCTCATTCTAAATGCGGCACTTGCGTACCATGCTCAGAAACGTACACCCTAATTAAAACACAATTTTGGCACAAAGTAAATAAAAGCAAAGCGGTTTCGCGCCCGACTTTATGAATTTTGGCAAACCGAACAAAAAAACACCGTCCTCTACCGTCATTTCCACAAGAGAATAACGCCGCTTTTTCCGCCCGACACGATGGTGTCCTTTTTTCTTGCCAAGGCGGGAAAGACGTGGTATGATATTACAAATACGCAGCGTTTATGCGGAAGGGAGGAGCAGCTATGCTGTTGGCCATCGACATCGGCAATTCCAATATCTCCGTAGGGGTGTTCGACCCGCAGGGACAGCTTCAATTTTTGGCCTCGCTGGACACGGACAGCCGCAAAACGGCGGATCAGATCTGCATCGATCTGATGAACCTGTTCACCCTGTACCACTGCGATATCAAAGACCTGAACGGCGCTATTTTTTCCAGCGTGGTGCCGCCTATGAACTTCATGATGGAGAAGGCGCTGACGCGGCTTTTGGGCAAGCCCCCTATGGTGGTGGGTGCCGGAATCAAAACGGGGCTGAACATCCGCATGGAGTTCAACAGCCAGCAGTTGGGTGCGGACATCGTGGCCAGTGCCGTGGCGGCGCTGGAGAAGTACCCCGTGCCCATCATCATGATCGATATGAGTACCGCCACCGTTATCTCCTATATCTCCGAAAACCGCAGCTACGAGGGGGGGCTGATGTTCCCCGGCGTGCGGCTTTCGCTGGATGCCCTGTCCCACCACACGGCGCAGCTCCCCAATATCTCCCTCCAGCATCCCAAGCACCTCATCGGCAAGAATACGGAGGACTGTATGCGCAGCGGTATCGTCTACGGCACCGCCGGTATGCTGGACGGCATTATCGACCGCATCCGTGAGATGCTCCACGGCGTGGAACCCACCATCGTGGCCAGCGGTGCCAACGCCCCCGTCATCGCCCGATACTGCCGCAATAAGGTGACCTACGACAAGTACCTGCTGATGGAGGGACTTTGGGCAATCTACCGGAAGAATTGTAAATAAGAGACGAAAACGGCTGGAAAGTGATTTCGCTTTCCAGCCGTTTCTGTATATGGCTTTTCTTTACTTTGCCAGCACCTTTTTCAGCTTGGCGAAGCGGGGGAGGGAGTTCTGACGGGGCAGATCGGGCTCGCCCTGGATGAGGGGCAGAGCGTAGTCGATGAACTGCTGGTTCACGCCGTTGCCCGCCTCGTTGATCCACTCGCGGGGGATCTTCTTCTCCACGTTGGCCACTTCCATCAGCGGGATGAGCTTGGTGCGGCAGGCGTACTTGCCGTCCTGAATGCCGCGCTCGAAGCCGATCATACGGCCGCTGATGCCGTTGACGGCGTTCTCCACCGCCACCTTGCCGGCCATGTAGGACTCCTCGATGTCGGTCTCACTGGCAAGATGGGCGGCGCAGCGCTGCAGCAGGTTCAGCTCGATACCGCGCACCTTCGCGCCGGTCTCCTCTTTCAGCACCTGCGCCAGAATGGCGGCCAGACCGCCCAGCTGGGCGTGGCCGAAGC
>CAZTHY010000139.1:0-3722 GCA_964613205.1 uncultured Oscillospiraceae bacterium | reverse complement strand
GCCAACGTGCCGCCTCAGGGCGGCCGGAAGCACCCCCATCAGGACTTCATTCAGATCGATACCAGCAACATCCTGTTCATCTGCGGCGGCGCCTTTGACGGTTTGGAGAAGATCATCGAAAACCGCGTGGGCAAGCGCAGCGTGGGCTTTGAAAACGCAGTGTACAGCAAAGGCGCCATGGAGGCCGGTGACCTGTTCCGTCAGGTGCAGCCCCACGACCTGCTGAAATACGGCATCATCCCCGAACTGGTGGGTCGTATGCCGGTGCTGACGTCGCTGGACGGCTTGACCCGCGACGATTTGGTGCGTATTCTGACGGAGCCGAAAAACGCGCTGGTGAAGCAGTACCAAAAGCTGCTGAGCTACGACGGCGCAGAGCTGTGCTTCGAGCAGAAGGCGCTGGAAGCGGTGGCGGACAAGGCGCTGGAGCGGAAGATCGGCGCACGCGGTCTGCGCGCCGTCATGGAGGGCGTGCTGACGCAGGTGATGTACGACATCCCCTCCGACCCCACGGTGGTTCGCGTGACCATCGGGGAGAGCTGCGTCACAGAGGGCGCAGCTCCGGAGATCCAGCGCGATCCGGAAAAGCCCAACCGCCGTGTCAAGGCCATCAACACCGACCTCAACGACGGCAACGACGCATCCGCATCGTAACAGCCTTTATCTAAAGCAAAAGGGGAGAGGCGGAGGACGCTTCTCCCTTTTTTATCCCAACACCTGCGGCGCTGCCCCAGGGGAAAGGAGACACTATGACCGATACAATGACGAGAAATCTGCCTGTACTGGCGCTGCGTGGCATGACCGCCTTTCCCCGCCAGACAGTTTCCTTCGATGTGGAGCGGGAGATGTCCATCTATGCGCTGGACAGCGCCATGGACGGCGACCGCCGCATCTTTGCCCTCACCCAGCGGGAGCTGGCCACCGTTACGCCGGACGAGTTTGACCTGTACGCCATCGGCACCGTCTGCCGCATTTTGCAGGTCATCAAGACCTCTGACACCTCCGTCCGCGTCATCGCCGAGGGCGAATACCGCGCCAAGCTCCACCGGATGTGGCAGACCGCGCCCTTTTTGCAGGGACAGGTGGAGCGGCTGGTGGAGCCGGAGGTGCGCCACACCGCCCGCAGTGAAGCGCTGCTGCGCCGTACTTATGTGCTGTTCGGCGACTATAAGGAGCTGACCAACCAACTCAGCGACGATTTTGTGGCGGCCGCGCTGGACTGCCACGACACCGGCAAGCTGGCCGACCTCATCGCCCAAAACATCACCCTCCGCCATCAGGACAGACAATCGGTGCTGGAAGAGCTCCACGCTGACCGCCGTCTCCGGCTGGTGAACGACATCCTCACCCGTGAGCTGGAGGTGCTGACGCTGGAATCGGAGATCGAGCAGAAGGTGCGTCTCCGCGTGGCACACGTCCAGCGGGACATGATCCTGCGGGAGCAGGTGAAGGTCTTGCAGCACGAGCTGGGCGAGGACGGCGACGAGGAGATCGAGGAATACGCCCGCCGCATCGACGAGCTGCGACTGCCGGAGGAGGTGGAGCAGAAGCTCCACCGTGAGCTGGATCGGCTGGCCAAGCAGCCCTATTCCAGCGCGGAGTCGGCGGTGCTGCGGAACTACTTAGATGTGTGTCTGGAACTGCCGTGGAACGTCACCACCCGCGACCGCGCTGACGTGGCGCAGGCGCGAAAGCTGCTGGACAAGGATCACTATGGTCTCGACAAGGTGAAGGAGCGGGTGCTGGAATTCATCGCCGTGCGCCAGCTCAACCCCGATGCCAAGGGTAAAATTCTCTGTCTCGTAGGCCCTCCCGGCGTAGGCAAGACCTCCATCGCCCTGTCGGTGGCCAAGGCCATGCACCGCAAGTGCGCCCGACTCAGTCTCGGCGGCGTGCGGGACGAGGCGGACATACGCGGCCACCGGAAAACGTACATCGGCGCCATGCCCGGGCGCATTATCGACGCCGTCACCCGCGCCGGTTCCATGAACCCGCTGCTGGTGCTGGATGAAATCGACAAGCTGGGCAACGATATGCGGGGCGACCCCGCATCGGCGCTGCTGGAAGTGCTGGACAGCGAGCAGAACTACGCCTTCCGCGACCATTTTGTGGAGCTGCCGGTGGACTTGAGCCGCGTCATGTTCATCACCACCGCCAACACCACCGAGACCATCCCCCGTCCGCTGCTGGACAGAATGGAGCTTATCGAGATCGGCAGCTACACCGACGAGGAAAAGCTGCACATCGCCAAAGAACACCTTCTGCCCCGCCAGCGGAAGGAGAACGGCCTGCGCGCCAACCAGCTTAAAATAGGAGAGGACGCCCTCCGCCGCATCATCACCGACTACACACGGGAGTCCGGTGTCCGCACGCTGGAACGTGAGCTGGGCAAGCTGTGCCGCCGCTGCGCCATGCGGCTGGTGGAGACAGGTGTAAAGTCTGTTACCGTTACACCCGAATCCCTCCGTGACCTGCTGGACACGCCGCCCTATACCCAGGAGCAGGAGCCGAAATACGACCGCGTCGGCGTGGTCAACGGTCTCGCTTGGACGCAGACCGGCGGCGAGCTGCTGGAGGTGGAGGCGGAGGTCATGGACGGCACTGGCAAGCTGGAGCTGACCGGCAATCTGGGTCAGGTGATGCAGGAGTCGGTAAAGGCCGCCTACACCTGTCTGCGCAGCCGCAGCGACGAGCTGGGACTGCCCCGTGAGTTCTACAAGAACAAGGACATCCACGTCCATTTCCCCGAAGGTGCCGTGCCCAAGGACGGCCCCTCCGCCGGTATCGCCATCGCCTCCGCCATGCTGTCCGCCCTGACCGGCCGGCCTGTCCGCCGTGACGTGGCCATGACCGGCGAGGTGACGCTGCGGGGACGTGTGCTGCCCATCGGCGGTCTGCGGGAAAAGACCATGGCCGCCAAGCGCAGCGGCATGAAGTCCGTCATCATCCCCAAGGACAACGAGAAGGATCTGGCCGACATCGACCCCGCCGTTCGCCAATCGCTGCGGTTCATCCCCGTCGAGACGGTGGACGCGGTATTCGCCCACGCGCTGGCGCTGCCGAAAAAGGAGGCCGCCGTGGAGCATCTGACCTCTCTCATGTCCGCACCGATACAGGAGGTACGCCATGGCGATCAACTTTAACCGCGCTGAATTTGTGCTTTCCGCTGTAAAGGCAGAAGCCTTTATACGGGACGGAAAACCGCAGATCACCTTCGCCGGACGCAGTAACGTGGGCAAGTCCTCCGTCATCAACCGCCTGCTGGGTCGAAAGAATTTCGCCCGCGTCGGCGCCACCCCCGGCAAGACCAGTCAGATCAACTATTTCGCCATCGACAGCGCCCTCTACTTCACCGATCTCCCCGGCTACGGCTACGCCAAGGTCTCCAAGGACGAGCGTGATCGCTGGGGACGGCTGATGGAGCGGTACTTCGCCGAGGAGGGGCTTATCACGCTGGGCGTGCTCATCGTGGATGCCCGCCACAAGCCCACCGCCGATGACGTGACCATGTGCGACTGGTTCAAGGGCACCGGCTGCCCCATGGTGGTGGTGGCCAACAAGCTGGACAAGCTGAAAAAGAGCGAGGTCGAACCCAACCTCGCCCGTATCCGCGACACGCTGACGCTGCCGGAGGACACGCCCCTCATCCCGTTCTCCGCCGAAAAAGGCACCGGCAAAACGGAACTCTTAGCCGCCATCACCGCCCACTGCGGGGGATAAAA
>CAZTHY010000138.1:0-3741 GCA_964613205.1 uncultured Oscillospiraceae bacterium | reverse complement strand
GCCGCTTTTTCTTTTTGGTAAAAAGGAGAGAGAATAACAATGGTGGATATGTTTTCGGTGTATATCCATACTACCTGCCGCAGCGGCGAAAGTCAATGACTTTGCCAAGGAATTCACAATTTGTTTACACCGCCACGCGGTTCATAAATTGTTTACAGCGCCGCCGCCCCGTTCCCCTTGACTTCCGGCAGCGATCGTGCTATCATTTAGCACGCTAATAATTCGCAGGCTAACTTTTAGCAGCCTAACTTTTTTGCAAAGGGGGAATACCCATGTCCTTCAAACCGCCTGCCGCACCCACCCACATCGGCCCCTTATTCGGCTACTGCGACCACCAGTTGCAGAAGCTGATGAACCGAAAGCTGCGGCAGTACGACATATCACCCATGCAGTGCCGCACGATGCTCTTTCTCCACGAGGCCACCGAGCCGGTGAACCAGCGGATGCTGGAACAGTTCCTCATGGTGAAGCCCAGCACCGTCAACGGCATCGTGGACCGGCTGGAATCGAAAGATATGGTGCGCCGCACCGCCAGCGAACGGGATGGCCGGTGCCGTATCCTGTCGCTGACGGAGGAGGGCAAGCGATTCTACGACTGCTTCACCGTGGTGCAGAAGGAGGCCGCCGCCTGTCTGGAGCGGGGCTTCTCGCCGGAGGAAAAGACCCAGATGCTGGCACTGCTGATGCGGGTAGCCCGCAACCTGTCCGAGGAGGAAGATCTATGCTGAAAAAACTGGCACATTATACGAAAGGCTATCGCAGCTTCATCCTGCTGGCGGTACTGTGCTCCATTGCCGAGTCGGTGCTGGAGCTGGAGCTGCCGCAGGCCATGAGCGACATTGTGGACGTGGGCATCGCCAGCGGCGATAAGAACTACATCCTGCTCACCGGAGCGAAGATGTTCGTGATGGCTATGGCGGCGCTGCTGTGCGGCGTCTGCTCCGCCGCTTTTGCGGCCAAGGCCGCTATGGGCTTCGGCGCCAACGTGCGGCAGGCGGAGTATGAGCAGGTGCAGCTCTTCTCCTTCGCCAATATCGAGCATTTCTCCACCGCCAGCCTCATCACCCGACTGACCAATGACGTCAGCTCCGTGCAGATGACGCTGTTCATGGGTATGCGTATCTGCGTCCGCGCACCGGTAATGCTGGTGACGTCGCTGGTGAAGGCCATGCAGATCAGCCTTGATTTAAGTCAGGTGTTTCTCGTGTCCATCCCGCTGCTGGCCATTGCGGTCATCATCGTCATCCGCTATGTGGGGCCCTTCTTCACCGCGTTGCAGGGCGCTACCGACGATGTGAACCTGGTGGTGCAGGAGAACCTCAACGCCGTCCGCGTGGTGAAGTCCTTCGTCCGCGAGGACAGGGAGATGGAGAAATTCCGCACCCGCAACGACAAGCTCCGCACCACAGCGGAGAGAGCCTTCGGCTTCGTGGTGCTGTTCATGCCGTTGATGATGATGATCATGGGCGGCACCATCGTGTCCCTGATGTGGCTGGGCGGCCACGACGTGGTGGAGGGCAGTATGCTCCCGGGCGACCTGATGGCCTTCTTCACCTACGCCAGCGAGACGCTGATGTCGCTGATGATGGTGTCCATGGTGCTGATGATCCTGACCCGCGCCATCGCCTGCGGCAAGCGTATCGTGGAGGTGCTGAACGAGGAGCCCCTCATCACCGATGAGCAGGCCGACACCGCCCTCACCGTGGAAAACGGCGACATCCGCTTCGACCACGTTTACTTCAAGTATCACCCCACCGCCGAGGGCTGGAATTTAAGCGACATCGACCTGCATATCGAAAGCGGCATGACGGTGGGCATTCTGGGCGGCACCGGCAGCGCCAAAACCACGCTGGTGAGCCTTATCCCCCGTCTGTACGAGACGACGGAGGGCGCCGTCTACGTGGGCGGCCGGAACGTGAAGGACTACACCATGGAATCGCTGCGGCAGAGCTGCGCCATGGTGCTGCAAAAGAACACGCTGTTCTCCGGCACCATTCGGGAGAACCTGCGCTGGGGTCGTGAGGATGCCAGCGACGAGGAGATCGTGGAGGCCTGCCGCATGGCCTGCGCCGACGAGTTCATCGACAAGATGCCCGACGGCTACGACACCTACATCGAGCAGGGCGGCACCAACGTCTCCGGCGGACAGAAGCAGCGGCTGTGTATCGCCCGCGCTATTCTGCGCCGGCCGAAGATCCTGATTCTGGACGACTCCACCTCCGCCGTGGACACCGCTACCGACGCCAGGATCCGCAACGCCCTCCTTGAGACGCTGCCCGGCACCACCAAGCTCATCATCGCCCAGCGCGTCACCTCGGTGATGGACGCGGACATGATACTGGTGCTGGAGGACGGCCACATCGTGGGACAGGGCACCCACAAGGAACTGCTGACCTCCTGCGACATCTACCGCGAGGTCTATGAATCCCAGCAGGAAGGAGTGAGCATTGATGGCTGAACCGAGAATGAGAATAGGCAGACGGCGGGGTCCCGCCGCCCACGGCTTCCAGCGCCCCAAGGATATGCGGGGCACGGCGAAAAAACTGCTGGCCTACGTCAGCCGGTATAAGCTGCTGCTGTTGCTGGTGGCGCTGTGTCTGATCGTCAGCACCGGCGCAAGTCTGGCCACCAGCTATATGCTCAAGCCGCTGCTGAACGACTATATCCTCCCCGCCGACTTCACCGGCCTCTTTTGGATGCTGGTGCTGATGGCCACACTGTACGCCTTACAGGCGGGCTGCTCCTTCGCCTATTCCCGCATCATGGTGCGGGTGGCGCAGCGGACGGTGGCCGCCATACGGCAAGACCTGTTCAACAAGCTGCAATCGCTGCCGGTGCGCTACTACGACCAGCACCAGTCCGGCGATCTGATGAGCCGCTTCACCAACGACATCGACACCGTTTCGGAAATGCTGAACAGCAGCTTTACCAGCGTGATCTCCAACGTGCTGACCTTCGTGGGAACACTGGTGATGATGCTGGTGCTGAACGTACCGCTGACGCTGATCACCTTCGTCTTTTTGGCGCTGATGCTGCTGGTGGTGAAGGTCGTCGGCGGCAAGAGCCGCGTCAACTTCCAGCGCCAGCAGAAGGCGCTGGGCGAGATGAACGGCTACATCGAGGAGATGATCGAGGGGCAGAAGGTCATCAAGGTCTTTAACCACGAGGACAAGGCCATTGCCCGCTTCACCGAGCTGAATCAGGACTACCGCAAGGCGGCCACCGCCGCCCAGACCTACGCCGGTGCCATGATGCCCGCCATGGGCAACCTGGCGCGTATCAACTACGCCGTCACCTGCTGCGTCGGCGGTCTGCTGGCGCTGGTGGGCATCGGTGACATCGGCACGCTGGGCGCGTACCTGCTGTACGTCAAGCAGGTCGGCCAGCCCGTGTCCCAGATCAGCCAGCAGGTGAACACGCTGCTGGCGGCGGCAGCCGGTGCCGAGCGTATCTTTGACGTGATGGATCAGACGCCGGAGCTGGACGAGGGCAAGACCGTCATCGTCCGCGTGGAGAAAAACGGCGACACGCTGACGGAGGTGCCCCACCGCACCGGCCACTGGGCGTGGAAGCAGCCTGACGGCACGCTGATTGAGCTGCGGGGCGACGTACGCTTCGACCACGTCACCTTCTCCTACGACGGCAAGAAAACGGTGCTGCACGACGTGTCCCTCTTTGCAAAGCCGGGGCAGAAGATCGCCTTTGTCGGCTCCACCGGCGCGGGCAAGACCACCATCACCA
>CAZTHY010000137.1:0-3754 GCA_964613205.1 uncultured Oscillospiraceae bacterium | reverse complement strand
GAAAGTCCCAGCGGAGCGGTTCTCTCCCTCAGTCACGGCAAAGCCGTGACAGCTCCCTCACAGAGGGAGCCGAGAATAATAAGAAAGGGCTACGTCCCACCCGCCGCGAAGCGGATTCGGCTGTCCTGAAATCCGGACGGTGGGGTAAGCATTTGTGGCGAACACGCACATTTTGCATAAACAATAGTTTCGTTTCGCGAAATTCCATAAGCACAGCTTATGACACATTTCGACTTTATAAGAATTTAACATAACCGGTATTGCCTTTCGGGGTTGAAGTTAAATTTTTAACGGAGTACAATGGGGACAAAGGTACCTGCCGCGGTTTGCTGCCGCGACCCGCACCTATCCCTACAAATAGTGTGTTGTGAAGGAGTGTGTATCTGTGTTTAAGAAATTCACCAATGGCTGCGTTAACGTAGTCAACAGATGGCTGCCGGATGCGTTCCTGTTCGCCATCATCCTGACCATCGTGGTCTTTTTGGGCGCCATGGCCGCCACCGGCATGAACCCCATCAACCTGGTCAATGCCTGGGGTAACTCCAGCGGCTTCTGGGGTCTGCTGAGCTTCTCCATGCAGATGGCGTGCGTGCTGGTCTTTGGCTCCGCCATGGCCTCCGCCAAGCCCTGCAAGGCCGCTCTGCGCTGGGTGGCCGGTCTGTGCCACACCAATATGCAGGCCATCGTGGTCACCACCTTCGTGTCCGCCATCTGCTGCTGGCTGAACTGGGGCTTCGGTCTCGTCATCGGCGCTCTGCTGGCCAAGGAAGTGGTTCGCCGCGTGCCCACCGTGGACTATCCTCTGCTGATCGCGTCCGCCTACTCCGGCTTTGTCATTTGGCACGCCGGTCTGTCCGGCTCCATCCCTCTGGATCTGGTTGCCGGTAAGACCTTCGGTGAGGTGATGTATCAGGCTCCCATTACCGATACCGTGTTCCACCCCGTGAACCTCATCATGTGCGCCGTCATCGTGTTCGGTATGCCTTTCGTCAACTACGCCATGCACCCCGACAAGGAGCACACCGTTACCGTCGATCCCGCCCTGCTGGTGGACGAGGAAGAGCGCACCTATGAGATCAAGACTCCCGCCGACAAGATGGAGCACTCCAAGATCCTGTGGGTCATCACCTGCGCGCTGATGCTGGCCTACATCATCTACTACTTCGCTACCTCCGGCTTCACCCTGGGTCTGAACATCGTCAACATGATCTTCCTGTTCCTGGGTCTGCTGCTCCACGGCGATCTGCGCCGCTATGTGGATGCCATCGCTGATGCCGCCAGCGGCGCTGCCGGTATCATCCTGCAGTTCCCCTTCTATGCCGGTATCATGGGTCTGATGGTGGCCACCAACGCCGAGGGCGTGTCTCTGGCCGGCGTCATCTCCAACTTCTTCGTCAGCATCTCCACCAACGTCACCTTCCCCATGCTGTCCTTCCTGGCAGCCGGTATCGTGAACTTCTTCGTTCCCTCCGGCGGCGGCCAGTGGGCGGTGCAGGGTCCCATCATGATGCCTGCCGGCGCTGCCATGGGTATCGAGAACGGCCGTACCGCTATGGCTATTGCCTGGGGCGACCAGTGGACCAACATGATCCAGCCGTTCTGGGCGCTGCCTGCTCTGGGTATCGCCAAGCTGTCTGCCCGTGACATCATGGGCTACCTGGTCATCGTGCTGATCTTCACCGGCGTGGTGGCCTACCTGGGCTTCCTCGCATGGGCACTGTTCTTCTAAGAGAACAGATCACCAACGTAATAAAAAAGACCGCCGCAAGGCGGTCTTTTTTTGCCATGTAAAGCGCAGACGCCTGCCCTGTTTCACCTTGCGAAAAGGGGAGGGGAAGGGCTGAAAATTATTCGTATCGCACAAAAAAGTTATTGTCTTTTTTGTCACAATGTCACTTGACAAAATACACAATAGAGGTATAAAATGATAGGCGAATGAGGAGCAAAACGACAATACGGCTTGCGCCCCATTTGTACATGATAATATCAGTCAATAGAGGCGCGGAGAGCAGGGTATCCAGCCGGAGGGGGCAGACCCCCGACGAGGGCGGAGAAGGGGCTTTTCGCCGAAGGGTCGCGCAGGTCTGTGGGCGCGGTTCCTGGCAGCGTGGTGCAAGCGGCGCTGCTGTCATGTAGTGATACATGGAGCGCTATTGGTCAATGACCGATAGCGCTTTTTTTCATACCCAAAAAAGAGCGGTAGAGGCCGCTGCTGATATTCCAAGCACGTCCAAAAACGCATTTCCCAGCACGCCCAAAAAATTGAAGGAGGAAAAAACTTATGGAAAAGATGACATCCCTGCTTCGCCTGCGTATGAGCGCCAAGGACGCCCATTACGGCGGCAATCTGGTGGACGGCGCCCACATGGTTCACCTGTTCGGCGACGTGGCCACTGAGCTTCTCATCAAGTGCGACGGTGACGAAGGCCTGTTCTGCGCCTACGACAACGTGGAGTTCCTGGCTCCCGTCTATGCCGGTGACTACATCGAGGCCTATGGCGAGATCGAGAAGATCGGCAACACCTCCCGCACCATGAAGTTCGAGGCCCGCAAGGTCATCGTCTCCCGCCCCGACATCAGCGCCTCCGCCGCTGACGTTCTGGCCGAGCCCGTGGTGGTCTGCCGTGCCCACGGCACCTGCGTCACCCCCAAGGACTGCCAGCGCAACAAGATCGAGAAGTAAGGGAGCGTAACGATGGAAAAGCTGATTATCACCGCTGCCATCTGCGGCGCGGAAGTTACCAAAGAGCAGAACCCCGCCGTCCCCTACACCGTGGAGGAAATGGTGCGCGAGGCCAAGTCCGCCTACGAGGCCGGCGCGGCGGTGCTGCACATCCACGTCCGTGAGGACGACGGTACCCCCACCCAGAGCCGTGAGCGCTTCAAGGTGGTCATGGACGCCATCCGCAAGGAGCTGCCCGACGTCATCATGATCCCCTCCACCGGCGGCGCCACCGGCATGAGCCCCGAAGAGCGTCTCCAGCCCACCGAGCTGTTCCCCGAGATGGCTACGCTGGACTGCGGCACCTGCAACTTCGGCGACGAGATCTTCGACAACACCATGCCCACCATGCGTGCCTTCGGCAAGCGCATGATCGAGAACCACATCAAGCCCGAGTATGAGTGCTTCGAGCTGGGTCATCTGGACACGGTGCTGAACATGGCACGCAAGGGCGAGGTGCCCGGCGCTCCCATGCAGTTCAACTTCGTGCTGGGCGTCTACGGCTGCGCTCCCGCCACCGTGGACAATCTGGCCTATTTCGTCAGCAAGATCCCCGCCGGTTCCACCTGGACGGTGTCCGGCATCGGCAAGGCCACCTGGAACATGGCCGCCACGGCCATCGCCATGGGCGGCAACGTCCGCGTGGGCTTCGAGGACAACATCTATCTGGGCAAGGGTCAGAAGGCCGCCTCCAACGGCGAGCTGGTGGCCAAGGTCGTCCGCATCGCCAAGGAGCTGGGTCGCGAGATCGCCACCCCCGCCGAGGCACGCGAGATCCTGAGCCTGAACAAGTAAGTTATCCATTTACATCACACACATATATTTAGGAGGAAATTATCATGGCTGAGCTGAAAGGCAACAAGTACGGTACCCACCGCGTTATCGAGCCCAAGGGCGTTCTGACCCAGGCTGCCTGGAAAATCGACAACGATATGTCCAAGGTCTACTCCAACGAGATCGTCTGCGACGTCACCTCTCTGAACATCGACTCCGCTTCCTTCACCCAGATCGAGGAAGCCTGCGGCGGCGATG
>CAZTHY010000136.1:0-3776 GCA_964613205.1 uncultured Oscillospiraceae bacterium | reverse complement strand
CAAGGCGTGAACCCCTCTCCACATCTAAAGGAGGTACAGTATGTGCAAGGTTTTTAAGTTCCTTTTCAAGCTCATCCGGCTGCTGGTGGTGGCCGTGGGCGCACTGTTCGTGGTCTACTTCTGGAACCTTGACCAGAAGCTGCTGGGCTGGGCGTACATCCAGGTCAACAAGATCTTCGACCACAAGAAGATGGATATCAAGTTCTGATGGAGCTGTATAATTCGATCATCCGCGGCGTGGAGGGACTTACCGGCACCTCCACGCCCCGCCGGTACGACTACGATCCGGCACAGGCCTGGGAGGACACCGGTGCTTTCGAGCTGGTGATGCTGCGGGACGCCGCCTTTGAGCTGGGCGGCAGCGGCAAGAGCGCCGTCAACTTCACCTGCGTCACCACCTCTCCCGAACTGGTGCCGCAGGACGAAATACTGGTCTGCGGCCCCGACCTCAACGAGTTGAAGGGCGACAGCCACTTTGCCCGTGTCACGCTGCTGCGGGTAGGTGATATCGAGTCCGACGACGAGGGCGACACGGAGCAATCGTTCCGCGCCATTCAGGACATGGACTTCGTCAAGTACCACGTCTTTCCCAAAGGCTATATGATCCGCACCAGCTCTGAGTCCAGCCGTGAGCAGGTGCGTATCAGCCGTGACGCGCTGCAAAAGGGCATGACGTTCCGCCGCGTCGGTGCGGATTTCATCCGCCAGTACAAGCAGAACCCCAATATTTTAGCGGTGAAGCTGCTGTTCATCACCGCCCCCGATGCGGACTATGACGGTCTCACCAAAAGCGCCAAAACGGTGAAGGACATCACCATGAGCCTGACGAAGATTCTGGAGGGTATGCCCACCGACTGCGGTTCCTGCAACCTGAAAGCCATCTGCGACGAGGTAGAGGGTATGCGCGAGCTCCATTTCGGCAAGGAAAAGCACACCGCGGAGTGAAAAGCAAAAAAAGAAGCACCCTGCGGGGTGCTTCTTTTTTTGCTTGTTTACTGCCACAACGAGCAGAGCAGGTCGGTGTAGGCGGTGGGGTCGTCGATGGGGAGACCGGCGATGAGCTGCGCCTGATTGTAGAATATCTCCGCGTACTTCTTCGCCTTTTCCGTGTCGGTGAGCCGCGCCGTCTCGAAGGCCAAAAACGCCGGATGATCCACGTTGATCTCCAAAATCCGCTTGGCTTTCAGCCCCAGCTCCGGCTGGGCGGCCTTGAAATACTTCTCCATTTCGAAGGTGACACCCTCGCCGCTGGAAAGGCACACCGGATGGGTCTTGAGGCGGGCGGAGGTCTTGACCTCGTCCACACGGCCACCGAGCGCGTCCTTGATGAAGGCGAAGGCCTCCTTGTACTGGTCGTTGTCCTTCTCCTTCTTCTCCGCCTCGCCGGGGAGGTCAAGGTCGCCGTCGGTGACAGAGCGGAAGGTCTTATCCTTGTAGCTGCGGAGAATATCGGAGAGGAACTCGTCCGCCTTGTCGGTGAAGTAGAGAATCTCCATGCTGTGCTCTTTCAGCAGTTCCGTCTGCGGCATGTGGTCGATGGCCTCCACCGTGTCGCCGGAGGCGAAGTAGATGTGCTTCTGCTCCTCCCGCATACGATCCACATACTCCGACAGCGTCACCAGCTTCTTCTCCGTGGAGGAATAGAACAGCAGCAGGTCTTGCAGCGTCTCCTTCTTCTCGCCGTAGTTGTCCATGGCACACAGCTTGAGCTGGCGGCCAAAGCTCTGCCAAAAGCTCTCGTACTTCTCCCGCTCGTCACGCAGCAGCCGTTCCAGCTCGCCCTTGACCTTCTTCTCCAGATTGGCGCAGATCAGCTTGAGCTGCCGGTCGTGCTGGAGCAGTTCGCGGGAGATGTTCAGATTCAGATCGGGGGACTCCACCACGCCGCGGACGAAGTTGAAGCACTCCGGCAGCAGGTCGGCGCACTTGTCCATAATCATCACACCGGCGGAATAGAGCTGCAGGCCGCCCTCAAATTCCTCGCTGTAATACCGCAGGGGCGCCTTTTCGGGGATGAACAGCAGCGCTTTGTAGGTCACGGCACCCTCCGCCGCCACGGTGATGACGCTGAGCGGGGCGTTGGTGTCGCCAAAACGCTGGCGGTAGAACTCGTCGTACTCCTCGCGGGTCACGTCGCCCTTCTTCCGCTGCCACAGGGGCACCATGCTGTTGAGGGTGTCCCACTCGAACTTCTCCTCGTACTCGGGGTTTTCCTCGGTGCTGCCCTCCTTGAGCTGGGGATGGGGCATCAGCATACGGATGGGGAAGCGGATATAGTCGGAGTACTTCTTCACCAGCTTGTAGAGGGGGTATTCCCGCAGATACTGGCTATACTCGTCCTTCTCCTCCTCGGTGTCGGGCTTGATGTGCATGATGATGTCGGTGCCTACGGTGTCCTTGTCGCACTTCTCGATGGTGTAGCCCTCCACGCCGGTGGACTGCCAGCGATACGCCTGCTCCTCGCCGTACTTCTTCGTCACCACGGTGATCTCATCCGCCACCATGAAAGCGGAGTAGAAGCCCACGCCGAACTGACCGATAATGTCGGTGTCGGTGTTCTCCTCCCCTTCCAGCTCCTTGCGGAACTGCAAGCTGCCGGAGGACGCGATAACGCCCAGATTGTTCTCCAAATCCTCCTCGTTCATGCCGATGCCGTTGTCGCTGACGGTCAGCAGCCGGTTCTCCTTGTCCAAAATCAGCTTGATCTCGAACTGGTCGCGGCTGATGCCCACCTGATCGTCGGTAAGACTCAGGTAACACAGCTTGTCGATGGCGTCGGAGGCGTTGGAGATGATCTCCCGCAGGAAAATCTCCTTGTGGGTGTAGATGGAGTTGATCATCAGATCCAGCAGTCGTTTGCTCTCCGCCTTGAATTCCTTTTTGCTCATGTTTTTGTCACTCCTTGGTTGAAGGGAGATGCGCCGCGGCGCACCTCCCTGTAATATACGCTCTATAAGGCGATCACACCTTGTTCTTCGTCAGCAGCCAACCGGCGCAGGAGGCCGCCGCCAGCACGGCGGAGACGATCATGGTGATGAGGAACAGCGGTGGCAGCAGGGGCGCCAGCTTATTGCCCGCCCATTTCGCCGCTTTACCGGCCAGTCCCGCGAAGAACTTGCCCACCGCAGCAGCCACACCGCAGGCGGTCTCCACCGCCAGCGCCGCCACCTTGCGGCTCAGTTTCCTCGCAAAGGCCATTACCTTTTTCACTATGCCCTTCGCCAAATGCAGTACCTTGTTCATGGGGCTATCCTCCTTGCTCTCGTCAGCCTACCCACGGCGAAGCCGTGATGTTAGGCGTTTTCTTCTTTTTCTGTCTCTTATTATACCCTCTGTCGGCGTCTCTGTCAACCGCTTTTGCCATTTATTACCGCATAAAGCGGTCGATGGCGTCGTTCAGCGCCTCCACAGCGTGTTCGTCACCGGCCTCCACCGCGTCCACGATGCAGTGGGCGATGTGGTCTTTCAGAATGGCACGGCCTGTGCCGTTGAGGGCGGAAATGACGGCGGAAAGCTGCACCAGCACTTCGGCGCAGTCGTCGCCCCGTTCCACCATCCGCCGCACCGCTTCCAGATGTCCCTGAGCGCGGCTGAGACGGTTCAGCACCGCCTTGGTCTGCTGGTGGGCGTGTTGATGGGGGTGGCTGTGGGTGTAGGTGGTGCCGTTTTCGTCGGTGTGGGTATGGGTGTGGGTGTGGTCGCTCATTGGTATTGCTCCTTTTTGGAAGCCTGCCCCGATGACTCGGGGCAGGCTGTTTAGCGTGGGTCAGGCTTTC
>CAZTHY010000135.1:0-3776 GCA_964613205.1 uncultured Oscillospiraceae bacterium | reverse complement strand
CGGATTTAGGAAATCTCCTACCGATAGTTTCTGCGGAGGGGCGCTCTCCCTCAGTCAGCGCTGTGCGCTGACAGCTCAGCTCCGCTCTGCTACGCACGCCCCAGTGTGCGCACTGGGGTGCCTCGCAGAGGGGGCCTATAAGGAAGGTGTTAATATGAATATCATTTTTACCTGCGGCGGGACGGCGGGACACGTCAACCCTGCGTTGGCGCTGGCAGGGTATATGAAAGAACAGCTGGCGGATGTACACATCCTCTTCGTCGGCACTCCCGCCGGTATGGAGCGGGAGCTGGTGCAGAAGGCGGGGTACGACTACGCCGCCATTGAGGTCAGCTCCTTCCGCCGTAAATTAAACGGCGAGGGCATCCGCCACAACCTCCGCGCCCTCCGTGCGCTGGCCGTGTCCGGCAAGGCGGCGGAGCGGATATTGCGGGACTGCAAGCCCGATTTAGTGGTAGGCACCGGCGGCTACGCCAGCTATCCCATGGTGAAGGCCGCGGCGAAGGCCGGTGTCCCCACGGCGGTACACGAGAGCAACATGGTGCCCGGGCTAACCACGAAAATGCTGGAAAACCATGCCCGCCTCATCATGGTGGGCTTTGAGGACTGCCGCCGCCACTACCGCCACCCTGAGCGGGTGGCCGTCACCGGTACGCCGGTGCGGGGCGACTTTTTCCGTCTCGACCGCGCGGCGGCACGGGCGGCGCTTGGATATACCGACGATGCGCCGCTGGTGGTGTCCTTTTGGGGCAGTTTGGGTGCCAGCCACATGAACGAGGACACGCTGGCCATGCTGCGGCGGGAGCGGGCGGAGGGCTACCCCTTCCACCACATCCACGCCGTGGGCAAGGGCGGCTGGGAGACCATTTCCCGCCAGCTCACCGAGGAGGGACTTGCGCGTCAGCCGCGGCTGGACGTGCGCCAGTACATCTACGACATGGACGTGGCCATGGCCGCCGCCGATGTGGTGGTATGCCGCGCCGGTGCGTCCACCATCAGCGAACTGACGGCGCTGGGCAAGCCCGCCGTCATGGTGCCCTCCCCCTACGTCACCAACAACCATCAGGAGAAGAACGCGCGGCTTCTGGAGCGCCACGGCGGTGCCATCGTCATCACCGAACCGGAGTCCGACGGCGACAAGCTGTACGAGGCGGTGGCGTCTATCCTGCAAAACGACGGTCAGCGCCGCGCCATGGCAGCAGCCATGGCCGAACTGGGCATCCCCGACGCTACCGAGCGCATCTACAAGGCGGTCATGGCGCTGCTGTGACGCACCCCTCGCCCCTGTCCCCTCATACAATGGCGTATGAAAGGGCGGGAGGGATCTTATGGGTGTCATCACCATTCACGGCGGACAGACGCTCCACGGCGAAGTGACCGTGCAGGGCGCGAAGAACAGCGTGCTGCCTATTCTGGCGGCCACGCTGCTGGCAGAGGACGAATGCCGCATTGTGGGCTGTCCCCATCTCAGCGATGTGGACGCGGTGGCGGATATCCTGCGGTACTTAGGCTGTACGGCCACTTGGGACGGCGGCGATCTCATCGTCAACAGCCGCCGCCTGACACGGTGCGACATTCCCCAGTCGCTGATGCGGCGGATGCGCTCCTCCGTCATCTTTTTAGGGGCGATATTGGCCCGCTGCGGCTGGGCGGAGCTGAGCTACCCGGGCGGCTGCGAGTTGGGGCCGCGGCCTATCGACCTGCACTTATCGGCGCTGCGGACGCTGGGTGGTGACATCCGCGACAGCGGCGGTGTGCTGCGCTGCCGCGCCAAGCAGCTCAAGGGCGGCGAGATCGTGCTGGCCATTCCCAGCGTAGGTGCCACGGAGAACGCCCTCTTAGCCGCCTGCGGCGCAGACGGCGATACCGTCATCTGCAATGCGGCACGGGAGCCGGAGATCGCAGACCTGGCCGCCTTCCTCCGCGCCATGGGCGCTGACGTGCGGGGCGACGGCGGTTCCACCATCACCGTCTCCCCGAAAAGGCCGCTCCACGGCTGCGTCCACCGCGTCATACCCGACCGCATCGTGGCCGCCACCTATCTCTGTGCCGCTGCGGCGGCCGGCGGCGACATTACGCTGCACAATACTGACAGCCGACACCTCTCCGCCGTTACCACGGTGCTGGGGCAGTCCGGCTGCCGTATCACCGCCGAGGGCGACAGCCTCCGGCTGGTCAGCGACGGCCATCTGGCCGCCGTCTCCCCTGTCCGCACCGCCCCCTACCCGGGCTTCCCCACCGACTGTCAGGCGGTGCTGATGGCAGCGCTGCTGCGCTCTCAGGGCGCTACGGTGCTGGTGGAGAACATCTTCCAGAGCCGCTACCGCCATGTGCCGGAGCTGCTGCGGATGGGCGCGGATATCCGCACCGAGGGGCGTGTGGCGGTGGTCTGCGGCGTGGAACGGCTCCACGGTGCCGACACGGTGGCCACCGACCTGCGGGGCGGCGCGGCGCTGGTGGTGGCGGGACTGGCGGCGCAGGGCACCACCACGGTGCAGGGCGTCCACCACATCCGGCGGGGCTATCAGTCCATCACCGGCGACCTGTCTGCGCTGGGCGCAGACATTCACGAAACAGACGACACCGCCGGAGACGGCGAGACATAAATCTATCAGAAAGGAGATGGTACCGTGGCCAGACGCAGCCGCTACTCCCACAAGCGCCGCAAGGGACGCTTCGCGTTCCTCTACAAGCTGCTGGCGCTGGTGGTGATCTGTACCGCCATCGCACTGGCGCTGACGCTGTTTTTCCGCATCCGTACCATCTCCGTCAGCGGCCATGGCCGTTACAGTGAAAGCGACATCATCACCGCCGCCGGCGTAAAAGAGGGCGACAACCTGTTCCTGCTGAACAAGTACGACGCGGCGGAGCGGATCCGCAAGGCGCTGCCCTATGTGGAGACGGTGCAGTTCCGGCGCACGCTGCCGGATACGCTGTCCATCGTGGTGACGGAGTGTACGTCTCCCGCCGCCGTGGTGCAGGAGGGCAAGGCGTATCTGCTGTGCGATCAGGGCATCATCGTGGACGAGGTAACGCCCTCTGCCGCCGCCAAGCTGCCCCAGGTAAAGGGCTTGACGCTCATCGACCCCCTTGTGGGCACGGAAGCCCACACCGACGAGGAACAGGCGCTGACGCTGCAACAGCTTCTCTCCCTGCTGGCCACGCTGGACGAGCGGGACATGGCGGCGGACGTGCAGCAGATCGACGTCAGCGACCCCTCTCAGCTGTCCCTTCGCTACCTGAACCGGTTCGACGTCTGCTTCCCCCGTGACGCCGATTACGACTACAAGCTGGATTATCTGCTGGCGGTTGTCGAGAAATTGGAAGTAAACGAGAAAGGAACAATCAACATGATGCAAGAGGGGAAAGCAAGATTCATTCCCGAATAATTTCACCCACAGACAGCCTTTCACAAAAAGTTTTTTCGGTAAATTGGATGGGAGGTCTTGACTGACCTCCCATTCCGTAATACAATACAAGATATAGCATATACGCGCAGATAAAGTGACGTTTTCATACAAATTATAGCAGGAGGAGCAGACATGGCTTTCGGATTGGAAACTGGGCCGGAGAATGTGGTCAATATCAAGGTCGTGGGCGTAGGCGGCGGCGGTAACAACGTGGTGAACCGCATGGTACGCGGCGGCGCGCAGGGCGTGGATTATGTGGCGGTGAACACGGACAAGCAGGCGTTGAACGCCTCCAGCGCCACTTATAAGATTCAGATCGGCGAGAAGCTCACCGGCGGCAAGGGTGCGGGCTCCAATCCCGACGTA
>CAZTHY010000134.1:0-3815 GCA_964613205.1 uncultured Oscillospiraceae bacterium | reverse complement strand
CCCCCACCATGCCAACCTGTCATGCTCCCATGAGAAAGCCGCAAAAAGAGGAACATTTTTCGCCAGAAAATGGCGATTTTTTTAGTCGTTTAAAGTGCGGCTCGTGACTTTGCACAAATAATTGTTACTTATTTGTCAATTCGCCTAATTGACGTATTTTTCACAAACCTTTATAATATAGATAAACTGGTAAGACCAGCTTACAACGAGACCCCATGGAGGATCCCATTCATGTATACATTAGGCATCGACATCGGCAGCACCACCTCCAAATGCGTGGTGCTGCGCGACGGCGCGTCTTTGGTGGGTAAGAGTCTGCAAACCGGCGGACTGGGCACCGGTGGCCCCGAGGAAGCACTGGCAGAGCTGTGGCGCGTCACCGGCCTTTCCGCCGATGACATCTCCCGCACCGTGGTCACCGGCTACGGCCGCAAGAACTACGAAGGCGCCGACAGCGAGATCAGCGAGCTGACCGCCCACGCCTTAGGCGGCCGGTTCGTGTTCCCCGACCTGCGTACCATCATCGACATCGGCGGACAGGACGCCAAGGTCATCGCCCTCTCCCCCAGCGGCAAGATGGTGAACTTCGTGATGAACGACAAGTGCGCCGCCGGTACAGGCCGGTTTCTGGACGTGATGGCCAACATCCTGCGGCTGGACGTGGACGAGCTGGACACCGTAGCGGCACAGGCCACTTCGCCCGCCGCCATTTCCAGCACCTGCACCGTGTTCGCCGAGAGCGAGGTCATCAGCCAGCTTGCCAATGGCGTCAAGCGCCCCGACTTGGTCTCCGGCATCTGCCGCAGCGTGGCCAGCCGCGTGGCGGCACTGGCGCGGCGGGCAGGCGTGGTGGAGCAGGTGTGTCTCTCCGGCGGCGTGGCGCAGAACGACGCGGTGCGTCAGGCGCTGAGCGAGGAGCTGAACGCCCCTATCGCCGTTGATCCGCTGGCGCAATATTTCGGCGCCATCGGCGCTGCCCTGTGGGCACATAAAGAAGTCAGCACTACACAAATTTAATATAGAACGATGTGAGGAAAGACAAGGAGGAAACAAAATGGCAGAAGAAGTGAAAAAGGCTCCCAAGCCGGTGGATCCCAACTCCGCCAAGTACAAGCTGGGCAAGATCGCGGCGGACGCCTATGTGGACGCCATCGAGGCCAAGAAGCGCGGCGAGAAGGTGGCCTGGGTATCCAGCAACTTCCCCGTAGAGATCCCCGAGACCATGGGCATCGCCACCGTGTACCCCGAGAATCAGGCAGCCGGTATCGCCGCCCGCGGCGCCGGTACCCGTATGTGCGAGGTAGCGGAGAGCGACGGCTACTCCAACGACATCTGCGCCTACGCCCGTGTGTCGCTGGCCTACGCCAAGCTGAAATCCTGTCCTGAGCAGGACGTGGCCATGCCCGACGTGCTGCTGTGCTGCAGCAACATCTGCTCCTGCATGATCAAGTGGTACGAAAATCTGGCCCGTGAGCTGGACATCCCCATGATCCTGCTGGACATCCCCTTCAACCCCGATTATGAGGTGTCCGACGCGGAAGTGGCCTACGTCACCGGCCAGTTCTGGGATGCGGTGCATCAGCTGGAGGAGATCACCGGCAAGAAGTGGTCCGACGAGCGGTTCAAGGAAGTCACCGGCTTCAGCTGCCGTTCCAGCCGCGCATGGCTGGCGGCCACCGGCTGCGCCAAGTACACCCCCTCCCCCTTCAACGGTTTCGACCTGCTGAACCACATGGCCGTCATGGTCACCGCCCGCGGCAAGTCCACCGCCGCCGACGCTATGGAGACGCTGCTGAAGGAGTATGAGGAGAACCACACCAACGGCACCTCCACCTTCCGCGGTGAGGAAAAGCACCGCATCATGTTCGAGGGCATCGCCTGCTGGCCTTACCTCCGCGCCACCAGCACCGGCCTGAAGTCCCGCGGCATCAACATGGTCACCACCATCTACGCCGACGCCTTCGGCTTCGACTACAACACCTTCGATGAGATGATCCGCGCCTACTGCAAGGTGCCCAACGCCATCAACCTGGAGATGAGCCGCGACAAGCGCATCAAGCTGTGCAAGGACAACCATGTGGAGGGTATGCTGGTACATACCAACCGTTCCTGCAAGCTGTGGAGCGGCTTCATGTATGAGATGAGCCGTCAGATCGGCAAGGAGTGCAACATCCCCGTGGTCAGCTTCGACGGCGACCAGGCCGATCCCCGCAACTTCTCCGAGGCGCAGTACGACACCCGCGTACAGGGTCTGACGGAGATCATGGAAGCCAATAAGGCTGCGAAAGGAGTGTAAGTCATGAACGATATCCTCATGAAGCTGCACGAGGCAGCGGTGTCTCCCGACGCGCAGATGAAGCGCTATCTGGCCGAGGGCAAGAAGGTCGTCCTCTGCGGCCCCGTCTATACCCCCGAAGAGATCATCCACTCCATGGGCTTCGTCCCCATGGGCGCCTGGGGCGGCGATGTGGCGCTGAACCGCGCCAAGGAATACTGCCCCGCCTTCCTGTGCTCCATCGTCCAGTCCATGCTGGAGCTGGGCATTGCCGGTACCTACGAGGGCGCTTCCGCCATCGTTATCCCCTCCCTGTGCGATACGCTGAAAACCGTGGGTGAGAACTGGAAGTACGCCGTGCCGTCCATCCCCTTCATCCCCATGACGTATCCTCAGAACCGCAAGCCCGCCTACGGCGTGGCCTACACCAAGGCCGGTTATGAGCGGGTCATCCGCGACCTGGAAAAGCTGGGCGCTTCCTTCTCCGAGGAAAAGCTGGCCGCCTCCATCAAGGTCTACAACGCTCACAATGCCGCCATGCGCCGTGTGGACGCGCTGCTGGCCAAGCACCCCGAGATCACCGCTGCCCAGCGCAGCGACATCTTCAAGAGCGCCTTCTTCATGATGAAGGAGGAGCACACCGCGCTGGTCAACGAGCTGTGCGACAAGCTGGAAACCGCCGCTCCCGCCGCCGAGACGCTGCCCATCGTGGTCAGCGGCATCCTCACCGATGCGCCCGCCCTGAACGAGATCCTGAACGAGATGGGTATGCACATCGTGGCCGACGACGTGGCCGCCCAGTCCCGTCAGTACCGCACCGACGCGCCGGAGCGCGCTGACGCGCTGAACGCGCTGGCGGAGAAGTTCGCTGCCATGGACAACTGCTCCGTGCTGTACAATCAGGATAAGCCCCGCGTCAAGTGGATCGTGGACACCGCCAAGGAGCGGGGCGCCAAGGGCGTGCTGGTGGTGCTGACCAAGTTCTGCGACCCCGAGGAGTTCGACTATGTGATGATCAAGAAGGCCTGCGAAGCCGCCGACATCCCCATGACGCTGGTGGAGGTGGATCGTCAGATGGTGCGCTTCGAGCAGGTGCGTACCAATCTGGAGACCTTCCGCGATCTTCTGAAAATGTAACGACCTTACCACTAACATATAGGAGGAAAGAACACTATGAGCGAGATCAAACGCCCGTTGGAGGGCATCAAGGTGCTGGAGCTGGCCACCTTCATCGCCGCCCCCTGCTGCGCCCGTTTCCTGGCCGACCTGGGCGCCGAGGTCATCAAGGTGGAAGCCCCCGCCGGTGATCCCCTGCGCTACACCGCCGTCAACGAGGGTCGTCCTCAGGATCAGAAGGAGAACACCTCCTACGATCTGGAGAACGCCGGCAAGACCTGCGTGTGCCTGAACACCAAGACCGAGGCCGGTCGTGCCGCGCTGGAGAAGCTCATCTCCGAGGCGGACATCTTCATCACCAACTGGCGTCAGAACCCCCTGAAGAAGGCGGGTCTGGATTACGACACCCTCCATGCCAAGTACC
>CAZTHY010000133.1:0-3825 GCA_964613205.1 uncultured Oscillospiraceae bacterium | reverse complement strand
AGCGCACCAAGATCATCGTGCCCGACAGCGCCCACGGCACCAACCCCGCCACCGCTGCCATGTGCGGCTATGACGTGGTGAACATCGCCTCCGGCGACGACGGCTGTGTCGATCTGGACGCGCTGAAAGCGGCGCTGGGCGAGGACACCGCCGGTCTGATGCTGACCAACCCCAACACCGTGGGTATTTTCGATAAGAACATCTTGGAGATCACCCGCCTCGTCCACGAGGCCGGCGGCTTGTGCTACTACGACGGCGCCAACCTGAACGCCGTCATGGGCGTGGTGCGCCCCGGTGACATGGGCTTTGACTGCATCCACATGAATCTGCACAAGACGTTTGCCACGCCTCACGGCGGCGGCGGCCCCGGTGCCGGTGCAGTGGGCTGCAAGGCGGCGCTGGCGCCCTACCTGCCTCACAGCGAGCTGGCGGAGGAGGCCGGTCACATTCAGGTGCGCAGCTTCCAGGGCAACTTCCTCGTCGTCGTCCGCGCGCTGGCCTATCTGCTGGCGCTGGGTCGCGAGGGCATCCCCGAGGCGGCGGAGAACGCCGTCCTCAACGCCAACTACCTCATGGCGCGGCTGAAGGGCACCTACACCCCCGCCTACGACCGGCTGTGTATGCACGAGTTCGTGCTGGATCTGGGTGATCTGAAGAAGGCCACCGGCGTGTCTGCGCTGGACGTGGCCAAGTCCCTCATCGACGAGGGCATCCATCCGCCTACGATGTACTTCCCCCTCATCGTCCACGAGGCGCTGATGCTGGAGCCCACCGAGACGGAAGGCCCCGAAACGCTGGATATGGCCGCCGAGGTGCTGCGTAAGCTGTATCAGAAGGCTTACGACGATCCCGAGACCATGCACACCGCACCCCACTGTATGCCCATCGGCCGCCCCGATGAGGTACAGGCGGCGAGAAAGCCCGTGCTTCGCTGGAAACGCGCATGATCCGGCGCTTATACACCTACACCTCGCCCATCACCGATCCCTACCGCAATCTGGCACTGGAACGGCGCTTCACCGAGACGGTGGGGCAGGAGGACTGCATCCTCTACCTGTGGCAGAACGAGAACACGGTGGTCATCGGGCGGAATCAGAACGCATGGCGCGAATGCCGCACCGGCCTTTTGGAAGAAGAGGGCGGGCGGCTGGCGCGGCGGCTCTCCGGCGGCGGCGCGGTGTTCCACGATCTGGGCAATCTGAATTTCACCTTCTGCGTGACGGCGGAGCACTATGACCTCCGCCGTCAGCAGCGGGTCATTCTGGAGGCCTGCCGACTGCTGGGCATACCGGCGGAGCTGTCGGGGCGAAACGACCTTCTGTCCGAGGGGCGGAAGTTCTCCGGCAATTCCTTCTACTCCCACGACGGCAAAGCCTTCCACAACGGCACGCTGCTCATCAATGCGGACATGGCGAAAATGGGGCGGTATTTAAGCCCCTCTCCCGCCAAGCTGGCGGGAAAAGGCGTCAAGTCGGTGGCCTCCCGCGTGGTGAACCTGCGGGAGATACGTCCCACGCTGACGGTGGCGGAGATGGCCGACGCCATGAACCGCGCTTTCGCGCTGGTCTACGACCTGCCCACCCAACCGCTGGACGTGCCCGCCATGGACGCGGATGCCTTACAGAGCGCTTACGAGGGCTTTGCCGACCGGAACTGGATCTACGGTGCCGATCTGCCCTTCGACTTCGCCTGTACCGACCGGTTTTCCTGGGGCGAGGTGCGCCTTGAGACGCAGGTGACGCAGGGTATCTGCCGCCGCGTGTCGGTGTACTCCGACGCCATGGACGCCGATTTCCCCCGCAGGGTGGAAGCGGCGCTGACCGGCTGCGCTTTTTCCGCCGCCGCCCTCTGTGACGGCGTACAGGCCGCCGGTTTGGAGGAGGAGATGACCTCCGACCTCTGTGCCCTCATACGGGCGCAAAATATCTGAAAAACAAATAGGAGGACACCCGTATGTCTGACTATCAGCTTATCGTTATCGGTGCCGGCCCCGGCGGTTACACGGCGGCGCTGCAAGCCGCCGCCAAGGGGCTGCACACTGCGCTGGTGGAGCGCCGTGAGGTGGGCGGCACCTGCCTCAATCGGGGCTGCATCCCCACCAAGACGCTGCTCCACGCCTCTCAGGTCTACTACGACGCGGTGAACGGCGCGCCTGCCGGTGTCCACGCCGGTGACATCACCTACGACATGGGCGAGATCTTCGCCTACAAGCGCAGCGTGTCGGAAAAGCTCCGCGGCGGCATCCACGCCCTGCTGAAGGGCGCGAAGGTGGATCTGCTGGAGGGCACGGCGCAGATCACCGCTGCCGGTCAGGTGGCCGTTACCGCCGCTGACGGTACGGTGACGAGCTACACCGCCGACCGCATTCTGGCGGCCACCGGCTCCGTCAACGTCCGCCCGCCTATCCCCGGGCTGGATCTGCCCGCCGTCATGACCTCTGACGAGCTGTTGGAGGGCACCGACAAGCCCTATGAATCCCTCGTCATCATCGGCGGTGGCGTTATTGGCGTGGAGTTTGCCACGTTTTACGCCAATCTGGGCTGCCGTGTCACGCTGGTGGAGGGCATGGCCAACCTGCTGCCCACGCTGGATCGTGAGCTGGGTCAGAACCTCGGCCAGCTTCTGAAGAAGCGGGGCGTGGAGGTGCTGACCGGTGCCATGGTGCAGTCACTGGAGGAATCGCCGGAGGGCATCACCGTCCACCTCAGCCAAAAGGGGAAGGACGTGTCCGTCTCCGGCGAGAAGGTGCTGTGTGCCATCGGCCGCCGCCCCTACTTCGACGGCCTGTTTGCCGACGGCCTTACCCCCGAGCTGGAGGGCAAGCGCCTTCGTGTGGACGAGAACTACCAGACCTCCATCCCCACGGTGTACGCCATCGGTGACGTGTCGGCGCTGGTGCAGCTTGCCCATGTGGCCGAGGCGCAGGCCAAGGACTGCGTGGCCAAGTTTGTGGGCAGCGCCGGTCATACCGACCTGAACGTTATCCCCAGCTGCATTTACAGTGCGCCGGAGATCGCTGTGGTGGGTCTCACCGAGGCGGAGGCCAAGGAGCAGAACATCCCCGCCGTGGCGGGTAAATGCACCCTGTTCAGCAACGCCCGCACCATCATCGAGGATCCCGGCCGCTGCTTCATGAAGCTGGTGGCCAACAAGGACACCCACGAGATCATCGGCGCCCAGCTTATGTGCCAGCACGCCAGCGACATGATCAGCCAGCTCAGCACCGCCATGGTACACCACCTGACGGCGGAGCAGCTGCTGGAAGTCATGCGCCCCCATCCCTCCTTCGAGGAGGCGCTGACGGAGGCGGTGGAGAATCTTATCTCCAAGCTGTAAATCAACATCGAAAAAGGGGACGGTCACGTCCCCTTTTTTCTGCGAGGTAGCTATGAACGAGGAAAAGAGCGCCCTGCGCCGTCAGGTGCTGGCGGCGGAGAAAGCCATGACACCGGCGGAAAAGGCTGCTGCCGACGCGGCCATCCGGCGCCGCGTTTTGGCACTGCCGGCCTACAAGACCGCCCGAACGGTGCTGGCCTTCGTAGGGAAAGAGGACGAGATCGACACGAAGCCGCTGCTGACGGCCATACTGGCATCGGGCAAGCGGCTGTGCGTCCCGCTGTGCGTGGCAGCAGGGGAGATGGAGTGCAGGGAGATCGGGAGTCTGGACGAGCTGCAAAAGGGCAGCTACGGCATTTTGGAGCCGCCGCCCACCGCGCCCCGCGTCCCGCCGGAGGACATCGACCTTGCGCTGGTGCCCTGCGTCACCTGTGACCACGACGGCCATCGCTTAGGCCGCGGCGGCGGGTACTACGACCGCTTCCTGTC
>CAZTHY010000132.1:0-3840 GCA_964613205.1 uncultured Oscillospiraceae bacterium | reverse complement strand
CAAGATTCGCATGCTCATGGAGATGAAGGACGAGGCTGAGATCGTTCTGGTCATCTCCGCGGATGATATCGAGCGCAACAAGCGCCGGGGAGATCTGGGCATCACCTACGATATGGAAGCGCTGCGGCTTATCGACGCTTTCCGCTCCTGCGGCATGTATGTCAGCGGCGTGTGTCTGACCCACTGCCGGGGGCAGGAGACGGCCGACCGCTTCCGCCGCCGGCTGGAGGCTCTGCATGTGCGGGTATACCGCCATGTGTACATTCCCGGCTATCCCGCCAATCTGCCCATGATCGTCAGCGAGGAGGGCTTCGGCAAGTGCGAGTTCATCGAAACCACCCGGCCTCTGGTGGTGGTCACCGCCCCCGGTCCCGGCAGCGGCAAGATGGCCGCCTGTCTCAGCCAGCTTTACCACCACCACATCCGGGGTGAGCAGGCGGGCTACGCCAAATTCGAGACCTTCCCCATCTGGAACCTGCCGCTGAAGCACCCGGTAAATCTGGCCTACGAGGCCGCCACCGCCGATCTGGACGATGTGAACGTCATCGACCCCTTCCATCTGGAGGCCTACGGCAAAACCACCGTCAACTATAACCGGGACGTGGACGTGTTCCCGGTGCTCAACGCCATGTTCCAGAAGATTCAGGGCAGCTCCCCCTATCAGTCCCCCACGGATATGGGTGTCAACATGGCGGGCTTCGCCATCGTGGACGACGAGGTCTGCTGTCAGGCCAGCCGCATGGAGATTCTGCGACGGTACTACGCCGGCTGCGGGGCGAAGCTGAAGGGGCAGGCCGACGAGTCGGTGGTGCGGAAGCTGGAGCTGGTGATGCAGCAGGCCGGTGTGACGCCGGAGGTGTGCCCCGCTGTGGCGGCGGCGCTGCAAAAGGCGGAGCTGACCGGCAAGCCCGCCGGTGCCATGGTGCTGCCGGACGGTCAGGTGGTCACCGGCAAGACCTCCGCCCTGCTGGGTGCGTCGGCGGCGCTGCTGCTGAACGCGCTGAAATCCATGGCGGGTATCGACCAGCGGCTTGACCTCATCCCGCCCTCCGTCATCGAGCCCATCAGCACGCTGAAAACCGACTGTCTCGGCCACCGGAACCCCCGCCTTCACTCCGACGAGGTGCTCATCGCGCTGGCTATCTCCGGCCTTACCAATCCGCTGGCGGCCATGGTGCAGGCGCAGCTCAAGAGTCTGCGGGGCTGCGACGCCCACTTCTCCGTGGTCATCTCCGAGGAGGACGCCAAGCTGTACAAGCGGCTGGGCATCAACGTAAGCTGCCAGCCGCGCTACGAGGTGAAATCCCTCTATCACAAGTAAAAAAACGCAAAAAAAGAACGCCTTTCGGCGTTCTTTTTTCATGCATCAGTCTTTCTTTTTCTTGTTCTTGTTGCCCAGGATCAGCAGTACCACTACGGCTACCAATGCGATGACCACCATGGCGATCCACAGGGGCATATTGCTGGTATCGCCGGTGAGGGGACTGGCAAAGGCCACGGTGAGACACAGCGCCAGCGCGCAGACCAGCGCCATCAAGTGCATCATTTTCTTCATCGTTTTCACCTCATTCTGTCGCGCTTGCTTCTACTCCACATTGTACCACAGAAATCGAGTTTTGCAAGAGTCAACTTACAGGTAGTTCATCGGATTGACGAAGGTGCCGTTGAGCTTCACGCCGAAGTGGCAGTGGTTGCCGCTGGACACGCCGGTGGAGCCCATGCGGGCGATAAGCTGACCCTTGTGTACCTTGGCACCCAGCGATACCGCCAGGCTGCTGTTGTGGCCGTAGTAGGTCTGGTAGCCGTTGCCGTGGTCGATGATAATGAGGTAGCCGTAGCCGCTCATCCAGCCGGAATAGGTGACGGTGCCGCCGTCGGAGGCGTAGATGGACGTGCCGTAGCTGTTGGCGATGTCGATACCGGTGTGGTTGCTGCTGGCGCCCTTGACGTTGATGTTCCGGTAGCCGAAGCGGCTGGTGACCACGCCGTTGCAGGGCCAGGCGAAGGAGCCGGTGGGATACCAGGTGGGGCGTTCCTTGGTGCCGCGGAGCTGGTACTCGGTAACGGGCTGCGCCAGCGTGACGCTGGCCACCACTTCCCGCTCCATTTCCTCGCCGTTGATGTACGTCACGTTGGCTGTCACGTCGGCCTTGCCGTACACACCGGCGGAGGTGACCTTGTACTCGCCCTGATACATGGAGCTGTCGTCGGTGTACTCCACGGGATAGGCCACGTCCTGTACGTACCGCTGCCGCTCCACGTTCACCACCGTCAGATAGGGCACCGCGTTGCTGATGGTCAGCACGTCGCCTACCCGCAGAATTTTCGGGTCATAGCCCGGGTTCAGGCGCATCAGGTCGTCCACCGACATATCGTAGTGACCGGCGATGCTGTAATAGCTGTCGCCCGATTCCACGGTGTAGGTGACCTCGCCCTCCTTCGTCTCGTTGAGGATCTCGGCGATATAGCCCAGATTCATCACATAGGAGGACTCCACGTATTCCTGACGGATTTCCACGTCCTCCACGAAGTAGGCGCTGACGGTGTCCGCCGTCTGGTAGCCTAATTTAAGCTGCTCCAGCAGATCTTCCAGCGCACCGGCGCGGGTGGTGGCCACGATCTTCTCGTCGTTGACGTACAGCACATAGGCGAATTCCACCACGCCCAGCTCGTCGCCCAGCTCCTGCATCAGCTCGTCACGGGAGATCATGGTCTTGCGGGGAAATACGCCGGTCTCGGTCTCCAGCAGCGTCTCGTCCACGGCGTAGCTGTCGTCCTGCAACGTCTCACGGGTGACGGTCTCCAGCTCCTCCACCGCCAGCGACACGGCGCGGCGGGAGGAGACGACGCCTAAATCAACGCCGTCATAGACGGCGTGTTCACCCAGCGTATACAGCGACAGCACCACCGCCGCAGCGGCGATACACACCGCAGCGGCCAAAAAGGGGACGGGGTGCAGCTTCAGCTTTTCCTCGAAGTAGTGACGGCGGCGGCCACCCAGCCGCGCCAGCACCTTCCGGCGGTGGGATACACGCTCGCGTATCTCCGCGCCGAACCGCTCCACGCTGCCGCAGAAGAAGAGGAACAACTGGGCGATGCCCAGTTCCGACTCGGGGAAACGGCGGTCGCGGCTCTCACCGGCCAGTGTGTGGGCGCTGCGGCGAACCTGCCCCAGCCAGGAAAACAGGCGGCGGAAGCCGGCCTGAATATTTAAGGTGAACAGATCGTCGTGTTCTTCGCGATACTGCCGCCAGCTTTTCAAATTGTCCTTCCACAGCTGCCACAGTCCGGCGGCGGTCAGCTTTTCAGCCGGTTCACCGGAGGTGGTCTTGTGGTCTTTCGTCTGGTTGCTCATGGTAGTTGCCTGCCTAAAAGTTACAAAATGGTTACAAACGCTATCATACCCTGTTTCCGCCACCGCGTCAAGGATTAAATTGTAAATATTGCGTGGCATAAACGGGAAATTGGCGGAAATGGAGGAAAAAAGAGTTAATTCTTGGCTCCCTCTGCGAGGCACCCCAGTGCGCACACTGGGGCGTGCGTAGCAAAGCGGAGCTGAGCTGGCGGCGAAGCCGACTGAGGGAGAGAACCGCTCCGCAGAGACTTCGTAGGGGCGGACGACTCTGTCCGCCCGATGCAGGGAGTGCGGTAGGTGTATGCAAAAGGATGAGAAAAAAGGTTGCGTCGATGGACGTAGGGCGGGGTGACCTCACCCCGCCGCCGTATAACGAAACCGGTTTCGCTTACCGGCAAATTTCCGAAAACCGTTAAAATGTGGTTCGCCGGCGGGTCGATGTGGGCATCGACCCCTACAACGAAATGCGTTCCTCTACCGCGAAA
>CAZTHY010000131.1:0-3905 GCA_964613205.1 uncultured Oscillospiraceae bacterium | reverse complement strand
GCATCATGCCCACACCCTTGCGGGGAGGCGTAAAGCTCTTGTAGATATTGGTGGGAGAGCCCTTCAGGCCGATGGTGTCCACCTCGATCAGCGGGTCGTCCTTCAGCGCGTTGTAGTCCAGCACGGTGATAGGCTCGTTGTCGCAGTCCAGAATGCCGCGGATGGTCATGTAGCGGGGGGTGTTCAGCTCCTTGATGCAGGTCAGCAGGCAGGGAGTCTGCACCTGAACGGTCATGTAGCCGTCCTCCAGCATACGCTTGACGGTGATGGTGTTGCCCTCCTTCTTGATGTCCGCCACATAGGACACCTGGGGGATCTCCAGCTTCTCGGCGATCTGCGGGCCCACCTGGGCGGTATCGCCGTCGATGGCCTGACGGCCGCAGAAGATGATGTCATCCTCGTCCACGCCCAGATTCTTGATGGCCGCAGCCAGGATCTGAGAGGTGGCGAAGGTATCGGAGCCGCCGAACTCACGGGCGGACACCAGCACGCCCTTGTCCACGCCCATGGCCTTCAGCTCCATCAGCATACCGGCAGCGGGAGCGGGGCCCATGGAAACGGCGATGACGGGGCAGCCCAGCTCGTCCTTGAGAGCCAGCGCGGCCTCCACGGCGTTCATATCGTCGGGGTTGATAATGGTCTGCATGGACGCACGATCCAGCGTACCGTCGGCGTTGACGGCCACCTTGCCGGAGGTATCGGGCACCTGCTTGACACAAACGATGATCTTCATATATTCCTTGCTCCTTTCCGCATTACTTCAGCAAATTGCCGGAGATGACCATCTGCTGCACCTGAGAGGTGCCCTCGTAGATGGTGAACACGCGGCAGTCGCGGTACTTGCGCTCGACGGGGTACTCCTTGATGTAGCCGTAACCACCGTGGATCTGCACCGCCTTGGCAGCGATCTCGTTGCAGGTCTCGGACGCGAAGTACTTGGCCATGGAGCAATACATAGAGGCGTTGGGGTCGTTCTTATCCTTCATCTGAGCGGCCATGTAGACCAGCTCCTTGGCGGCGGTCAGCTTGGTCGCCATGTCGGCCAGCATGAAGGCGATGGCCTGGTTCTTGCAGATAGGCTTGCCGAACTGGACACGCTCCTTGGAGTACTTGATGGCCTCGTCCAGGCAGCCCTGTGCCAGACCGATGGACTGAGCGGACACGCCCAGACGGCCGCCGTCCAGCGTCTTCATGGCGTTGATGAAGCCCATGTTCTCCTTGCCCAGCATATCGGACTTGTGAACGCGGACGTCCTCCAGCACCACGTCGGAGGTGGCATAGCCCACCAGACCCATCTTGGCCTCGTGCTTACCGCAGGAGACGCCGGGCGCCTTCATGTCCACGATAAAGGCGGAGATGCCCTTGTTGCCCTTCTTCATGTCGGTCTTGGCATAGACGATGCAGTAATCGGCCAGAGGCGCACCGGAGATGAAGCACTTACGGCCATTGAGGATGTAGTAGTCGCCATCCTTCACGGCGGTGGTGACCATGCCGCTGGCGTCGGAACCGGCACCGGGCTCGGTCAGACCGAACACGATCTTCACCTTGTTCTCCACAGAGGGGCGGAGATACTTCTCCAGCTGCTCGGGAGTGCCGGCCTGCATCAGGGGGCCGCCGCCCAGGGAGTTGGGGGTGTTGGCGTACAGGCTGGCCACGGCGGAGACACGGGCGATCTCCTCGATCATGATGATGTAGGCCAGCGTGTCGGCACCGGCGCCGCCGTACTCGCGGGGAATTTTCAGACCGAGAAAGCCGCACTTGGCCATCTTGTCCACGATCTCCTCGGGGAACTCGCCGGTCTCTTCCACCTTGTCCAGTACTTCGGTGGTCAGCTCGGTCTCCGCGAACTGGCGTACCAGCTTGCGGATCATTTCATGCTTTGCGTCGAAAATCATAGTTTTCCTCCTGTTTTATTTGCTCTGCACGATGGCAAACGGTGGAAAGCCGTCTGCTCAGCAGGGGATCTCGTGACGGGACTTACCGTCGGTAAGGATCTCATAGATGCTGTTCACGCCGCACTCCGCCATCTGCTCCGCCGCTTCCTCGGTGAAGAAGGCCATGTGGGGCGTATGGTAGACGTTGACGAAGGAGCGCAGATACTTCAGCTTGAAGTAGGGCATACCGGGGGTATGGATGATGTCCTCATCGTGGGGAACGTGGATGATGCCGGTCTCGCCGGGGAAGGCGTCCATGAACAGGGCGCTGAACTTGCCGCTCTCCACCGCCTCGGTGATGGCGTCGATGTCCACCAGCTCGCCGCGGGCGTTGTCGATAAACACCACGCCGTCCTTCATCTTGGCAATGGCCTCGCGGTTGATCATGCCGGTGGTGTCGGGCAGCAGCGGGGTGTGGATGGTGATGATGTCGGACTCACGATACAGGGTATCCAGATCGACGTACTCGGCGTACTCGCGGACGGCATCGTTCTGATACACGTCGTTGGCCAGAATACGGCAGCCGAAGCCGCTGAGGCACTTGATGACGGTGAAGCCGATCTTGCCGGTGCCCATGACGCCCACGGTCATGGTGCGCAGCTCGCGACCCATCTTGCCCTTCAGGGTGAAGTCGTTGTCGTTGGTGTTGTACAGCGCCTTCTTGAACTTGCGGATGCACATCAGAATGGCCATGACGGTGTACTCGGCCACGCCGTTGGGGGCGTAAGCGCCGTTGCACAGGCGGAAGCCCAGGGAACGGGCGTAGTCGCAGTTCATGTGGTTGTAGCCCACGCAGCGGCTGGCCAGCACCTGCACGCCGTAGCCCTTCAGCTCGTCCAGCACTTCGTTGCAGTAGTCGCTCTGGCCGAGAGTGGTGACGCCGTCGCAGCCGACAGCCATGTTGGCGGTGGACTTATCCAAATTCGCGGGAGTAGAGACAAGCTCGATACCGTATTTCTTGCACAGACCCTCAATAACGGGCTTTTCGTCGGGGCGTACCTCGTAAGCAGCGATCTTCATAGTTCTTTCTCCTCTCAAATGTTTGTCATCGGCGGCGGCCTGCTCCTCAACAGGCCGCCGGCCGGTCGATCAATTTATTTCCTCAAAAAATCGTCAGACAGCTCAGTCCTTCAGCGCGGGATCCATGGGGACGGCCTCGCCGGCGGCGATCATAGCGGCGATCTGCTCGTCGGAGTAGCCCAGGTTCTTCAGCACCTGCTCCGTCTGCTCGCCCAGATAGGGGCCGCGGACGTAGGGAGGCAGACCGGTCTCCTCGAAGATGACGGGAGGACGCACCATGGTGCGCTTGTTGCCGTTGGAGTACTCCATCTCGTAGAAGCAGCCAGAAGCCCATGCCTGCTTATCCACCAGCAGCTGATCCCAGGTCTGCGCCACGGCGTAGGGCAGGTCGTTGGCATCCATCAGGGCGCACCACTCGTCCAAAGTGCGGGTCGCCATCTCGGCCACCAGGAAGTCGTAGAACTCCTCGATGTTCTCCTGCAGGTTGGTCTGGGGATAGAAGCGGGGATCATCAGCCAGCTCGGGATGGCCGATGGCCTTCATGAAGATGGGATAGTGGCGGTTGTACTGGGGCATAGCGATCTGCAGCCACTTGCCGTCCTTCGTCTTGTGCGCCACCACCAGCGGGTTGGGCAGGGTGCGGCGGGACAGAGGATACTGGGTGGCGGGGTTGCCGTACTGGCTGGCCTGCAGCAGCAGGGACACGTCCCAAATGGCGCTGTGGAACAGGGAGACCACCACGCGGTCGCCGATGCCGGTCTCACGGGCGCGGTACAGGGCGGCCAACACGCCGCTGGCCAGATACATACCCACCTGATGGTCGCCGAAGCCGGCGATGGTCAGCATGGGCAGGGAGTCCTTGTCAAACAGGGTGCCCAGAATGCCGCCGCGGGCGAAGAAAGCGGTGAAGTCGAAGCCGGGCAGATCCTTGTCGGGGCCGGTCTCGCCGTA
>CAZTHY010000130.1:0-3905 GCA_964613205.1 uncultured Oscillospiraceae bacterium | reverse complement strand
GGCTCCGTCCCTATCACCGTCTACAAAGTTACCCCCGATGTGACGGTAACAGACCTCTCCAAGACCTACGACGGCCAGCCGCTTACACCCACTGTCACGGCGAGAAACACCTATCTTGCCAGTGATGATACTGTTCTCGGTACTTGGGCATGGAAAAATAGCGCCCCTGTCAATGCCGTGACAAATGGCAGCTATACCCTCGTATTCACCCCCACCGACCTGACCAACTACAACACGGTGGAAGTTCCTGTCACCGTCACCATCTTGAAGCGCCCTGTCACCCTCACCGGCGTCACCGCCGCTGACCGCACCTACGAAGTGGGCAACGACACGGTACTGCTGTCCGGCGGCAACTTGAACAGGGCTGAGACTACGCCCACCGAGGGCGGCAATGACGACGGCACTGACGCACCCATTGAATATCCTGGCGGCGGTGCAAGCCCGCTGCTCCTCAGAGCGGCCGCCCCCAACAACACCGGTATCATCTACGGCGATGACGTGTGGTTTGAGCTGGGCGTTGGCCGGCTGGCAGACGGCAACGCCGGCGAAAATAAGCCGGTGACTCCCGATGTTCAGCTCGTCGGTGCTGACGCGGACAACTACGAACTGTCCCCGATCACCAACTTGACTGCCACCATCAGCCCCCGCAGCATCAGCGACGCCACCGTGGTCATCGTTGACGCCTCCTTTACCGGCAGCGCCGTCAAGCCCACCGTGAAGGTCTATCTCCACGGTCTGGAACTGACGGAGAACGTGGACTACACCCTGTCCGGTAACTCCGCCACCGAGGTGGGCGAGTACACCCTCACCGTCACCGGCAAGGGCAACTATAAGGATGAAGCGGGCAGCGGCTACACATGGCACATCGTCGAGGGCACCGTGTCCGAAAGCAAGTCGGTTTACGTCAACGCCACCGTGGCGCAAGCCGCCCGCGGCCTGACCCAGCGCCTGACCTCTGATGACAACAGTTGGGGCGCCGGTGTGCAGAAGAGAGAAGTGGATCGCGACCGCCTGCCCAGCAACGTCACCGCTACTATCCGCAACGATGTCCTGTATTACACCATCTCCAACGGCCATGTGGGCGACGTGGTCACCATCCCTGTGCTGTTCACCAGTCGCTACTATGAGGGTGTCATCCCTGTCAACATCATCGTCACCCTCACCGAGGACGGCGCCACCGGCGGCGGCCATTACCACGGCGGCAGCGGCAGCAGCGCCAATTCCTCCGCCAACGGCGCCAACACCGGCGATGCCGGTATCGCCCTCTATGCCGCCCTGTCCCTGTCCTCGCTGACAGGCATGGCACTGGTGCATAAGAAGCGGAAATAACCCCCAAAACCAAAACCTCCGGCCAAGCCGGAGGTTTTGATTTTGAGGGGAGGACCCTCGTATGGAAAAGATGGGAAAAAACAAACGTAGGACAGCGGGGGAGTATATACATCACACACAGACGCAGCGGCGCGCCGTGGACGCGGCACACCCCTGACGCCGTAGTTAGGATAACACAGGAAAGATAATTTGTAAAACGCATAATTGTACTTGCAAACATGAGGACTTGTACTGTATAATGAACAGCGAGGTGAGAGAGGATGAGTCTTTCCAAATATCAGGTGTTTCTCAAGGTGGCCGCCTGCGGCAACTTCACCAAGGCGGCGGAGGCGCTGAACTTTACCCAGTCCGGCATCAGCCACGCCATCCACGCGCTGGAAAACGAGCTGGGCATCACGCTGTTCAGCCGCAATCGGGGCGGCGTGGTGCTGACGGCGGATGGCCGCATGGTGCTGCCCAAGATCGAGGCGCTGTGCGCCGCCCACCACGCATTGACCCAGACGGTGGACAGTCTCAAGGGGCTGGACAGCGGACTGGTGAAGGTGGCCACGTTTTCCAGCGTGTCCGCCCAGTGGCTGCCCGCCATTTTGAAGAGCTTTGGCCGGAAATATCCCAACATCGAGTTCGAGGTAGTCACCGGCGACTTCTACGACCAGATCGAAAACTGGATCCTCACCGGCGCGGTGGACTGCGGCTTTCTCCGTCTGCCGTCGGTGAAGCGGCTGCAAAGCTACGTCCTGCAAAAGGACGAGCTGCTGGTCATCGCCCCCTGCGGCCACCCGGGAGCCGGACGGGAGCCGTTCCCGCTGGAGCTGCTGGCCACGGAGCCGGTGATCCAGTTAGAGGAGGGGGACGACTACGAGATCATGGCCGCCTTCGACTCCATGGGCATCCACCCCAACGTGAAGTACATCGCCCGTGAGGACAGGACGATCCTGGCCATGGTGTCGGAGGGATTGGGCATCAGTCTGCTGCCGGAGCTGATGGTGCGCCGCAGCCCCTATCCCATCGCCGTGTGCCGCGCTCCCCAGCGGTTTTACCGCACCATCGGCATTGGCGTGAAGGACAGAAAAGCCATGTCCAACTCCACCCGCTTGTTCGTGGAATACGTCCGCCAATGGGTGTCGGAAAACGGAGAGAAATAAAATAAGCGCCAAGCGCCGCCGGCGGGCGGCGCTTTTTCTCTGTTTCGGGACTGATTTTTGCAAAAATCGGGGGATTTTTTGCAAAAAAGTCGTTGACGGCGGCGGGGAAATGTGGTATAGTGATCATTACCTGTGAGTGGGTGCTTTCTTTTTGCGCGCTTTTTCGCTTCGAGGGCGCAGGGAGAACATCATCCGGCAGGGAGGCAAAGGGTCGTATGAACCGACCTAATCTAATAAGGAGGTGCCGTTAATGCGCGTGAAGATCACTTTGAGATGCAACGAGTGCAAGCAGAGAAACTACAACACGATGAAGAACAAGAAGAATACCCCTGACAAGCTTGAGCTGAACAAGTATTGCCCCTTCTGCAGAAAGCACACCGTCCACACCGAGACGAAGTAACCGGAAGGAGAATTTGTGATGGCTGAAGAAAAGAAGGTCAAGAAGGACCACGGCAAGTGGTTCCGGGAAATGAGAAGCGAGCTGAAGAAGGTCGTATGGCCTGACGGCAAGACCACCATGAAGAACACCGTTACGGTGCTGCTGTGCTCCCTGATCGTGGGCGCCGCCATCTGGATCTTTGACGGTGTGGCCATTCTGGCGGTAGACACGCTGATCGGCCTGTTCGCCTGAGGACACAGGAAATGGCTGAGAACGCAAAGTGGTATGTAGCCCATACCTATTCCGGCTATGAAAATGCGGTGAAAGCCGCTATCGAAAAGTCCGTGGTCAACCGCGGCATGGAGGACATGGTTCTCAAGACCGAGATCCCCCTAGAGACCGTCACCGAGGTCACCGAGACCGGCGTGATGAAGGAAGTGCAGCGGAAGATCTTCCCCGGCTACGTCCTCATCAAGATGGTCATGACCGACGACACATGGCACCTGATCCGCAACATCCGCGGCGTCACCGGCTTCGTTGGCGAGGCCAACAAGGCCATCCCCCTCACCGAGGAGGAGGTCATGGCGCTGGGCATGGAGAAGCGGGAGATCGTGGTGCTGTACCATGTGGGCGACACGGTGCGGATCAACGAAGGGCCTCTGGCCAGCTTCACCGGCACGGTGGAGGAGATCGAGCCGGAGAAGAATCGGGTGCGCGTGGTGGTGTCCATGTTCGGACGCGAAACCCCCGTGGATCTGGAGCTGGATCAGGTAGAGGTCAGCAACTGAGCGCGGCATAGTGCTGCGCAAAGCCGGTCATCCGGCGCAAGTCCGGTGATGTCCACCGGCAAAGTGGGAGAGACGATCTGCGTCTCGCCAAGAGCGGCAACTGTATCCCCGCCGCTACCACATTTTATTGAAGGAGGTGCCTACAAATGGCACAGAAAGTAGTTGGATACGTCAAACTGCAAATTCCCGCGGGCAAAGCAACCCCCGCTCCCCCCGTTGGCCCCGCTCTGGGTCAGCACGGCATCAACATCGCCGCTTTTACCA
>CAZTHY010000129.1:0-3911 GCA_964613205.1 uncultured Oscillospiraceae bacterium | reverse complement strand
GAGCATCCCGCCACCCGCGGCACCACCGTCAACCCCGACATCTTCTTCCAGTGCCGCGAGGCCTGCAACGAGAAGGTGGCGTCCATCCCCGCTGCCGTGGAGAAGTACATGGCCGCCATCAGCAACCTGACCGGCCGCGAGTACAAGCTGTTCAATTATTATGGCGCACCCGACGCGGAGCGCGTGGTGGTGCTGATGGGATCCGCCGCCGAGACCGCCAAGGAAGCGGTGGACTACCTGACCGCCAAGGGCGAGAAGGTGGGTCTGCTGAACGTCCACCTGTACCGCCCCTTCGCCGCCGACAAGTTCGTGGCCGCCATCCCCGCCTCCTGCAAGAAGCTGGCGGTGCTGGATCGCACCAAGGAGCCGGGTGCCATGGGCGAGCCGCTGTATCAGGATGTCTGCTCCGTCTACAAGGGCAGCGATATGACCATCGTAGGCGGCCGGTACGGTCTCAGCTCCAAGGACACCACTCCCGGCCAGATCATTGCCGTGCTGGATAACCTGAAGCAGGAAAGCCCCAAGAACGACTTCACCGTGGGCATCGAGGACGACGTGACCTTCACCTCTCTGCCCGTTACCTGCGACATCGACACGTCGCCTGCCGGTCAGACCAGCGCCGAATTCTGGGGCATGGGCTCCGACGGCACGGTGGGCGCCAACAAGAACTCCATCAAGATCATCGGCCACGCCACCGATCTGTACTGTCAGGCGTATTTCGTCTACGACTCCAAGAAGTCCGGCGGCCTGACCCAGAGCCACCTCCGCTTCGGCAAGAGCCCCATCCGCTCCCCCTATCTCATCCAGTCCGCCGACTTTGTGGCCTGCCACAACCCCTCCTACGTCCACAAGTACGACATGGTGAAGAACCTGAAGGAGGGCGGCGTGTTCCTGCTGAACTGCGCGTGGGATCAGGAGGGTCTGGAGAAGAACCTCCCCGCCGCCATGAAGCGGACGCTGGCGGAGAAGAAGGCCAAGTTCTACACCATCGACGCTATCAAGATCGCCCGTGAGCTGGGTCTGGGCAACCGCACCAACACCATTTTGCAGGCGGCCTTCTTCAAGCTGGCCAACGTCATTCCTCTGGAGCAGGCGGTGGCGGAGATGAAGGATGCCATCTACAAGACCTACTACAAGAAGAAGGGTCAGGCGGTGGTGGACATGAACAACGCCTCCATCGAGCACGGCATTCAGAAGCTGGTGGAGGTCACCATCCCCGATAGCTGGCTGACGGCGGAGGACGCCCCTGTGGAGCGGAAAGCACCCGACTTCATCCGCGAGGTAGTGGACGTGATGAACCGTCAGGAGGGCGACAGCCTGCCGGTGTCCGTCATGAAGAAGTACGGTCTGGAGGACGGCACATGGCACGCCGGTTCCACCAAGTACGAAAAGCGGGGCGCCGCCGTGGAAGTGCCCCAGTGGGATATGACCAAGTGCATCCAGTGCAACCAGTGCGCGCTGGTATGTCCCCACGCCGCCATCCGCCCCGTGCTGCTGGATGAGCAGGAAGTGCAGAACGCTCCTGCCGCCTTCGAGACGAAGAAGGCCAACGGCGGCGAGCTGGGCAAGTACCAGTACCGTATGCAGGTCTCTCCCTACGACTGCACCGGCTGCGGCAGCTGCGTCAATATCTGCCCCGCCAAGGAGAAGGCGCTGACCATGCAGCCGCTGGAGAGCCAGCTTGGTCAGGCGGAGAACTGGGAGTACGCGGTGGAGACCGTCACCGTCAAGAAGGACGCCGTCAGCGACAAGACCGTCAAGGCATCCCAGTTCGCCAAGCCCTATTTCGAGTTCTCCGGTGCCTGCGCCGGCTGCGGCGAGACGCCCTACATCAAGCTGGTGACCCAGCTCTTCGGTGACCGGATGTACATCACCAACGCCTCCGGCTGCTCCTCCGCCTACGGCGGCTCCACCCCCAGCACCCCCTACTGCACCGACTGCAACGGCTGCGGCCCCGCCTGGGCCATGAGCCTGTTCGAGGACAACGCCGAGTACGCCTACGGCTACCTGCTGGGTCAGGATGCCATCAAGCGCCAGCTCAAGACCGCCGTACAGACGCTGCTGGAGCGCGGCGTGGCGGCGGACGTGTGCCGCGACTATCTGGACAAGGCGGAGAGCGCCGGTGAGTCCCGCGCCGCTGCCGACGCGCTGCTGAATGCCGTGTCCGGCGATACCAGCGAAGAGGCGGCGTTCATCCGCCACAATAAGGAGTACCTGACCAAGAAGTCGGTATGGGCGTTCGGCGGCGACGGCTGGGCGTATGACATCGGCTACGGCGGTCTCGACCATGTGCTGGCCTCCGGCAAGGACATCAACGTGTTGGTGCTGGACACCGAGGTGTATTCCAACACCGGCGGACAGTCCTCCAAGGCCACTGCTGCGGCGGCCATCGCCAAGTTCTCTGCCGGCGGCAAGGTCACCAAGAAGAAAGACCTGGGCATGATGGCCATGAGCTACGGCTACGTCTATGTGGCGCAGGTGGCCATGGGTGCCGACCCCGCCCAGACGCTGAAAGCCATCCGCGAGGCGGAGGCCTACGACGGCCCCTCCATCGTCATCTGCTACTGCCCCTGCATCGAGCACGGCATGAAGGCCAGCATGGGTCTGAGCCAGATCGAGGAGAAGAAGGCGGTGGAGTGCGGCTACTGGCACCTGTACCGCTACGACCCGCGGCTGAAGGCGGAGGGCAAGAACCCCTTCCAGCTGGACTCCAAAGCCCCCACCGGCGACTTCCGCCAGTTCCTCATGGGCGAAAATCGCTACGCTTCTCTGCAATTGTCCTTCCCTGAAAAGGCGGAAGCGTTGTATAATAAGGCTGCAAGCGATGCCAAGGAGCGCTACGAGGGCTATGTGAAGCTCTCTGAAAATTAAAAGGAGGAACCGACCATGGCACTGATGACCGCGAAAGAGTATATCGATTCCCTGCGCAAGCTGAACACCCGCGTCTATATGTTCGGCGAGAAGATCGACAACTGGGTGGATCACCCCATCATCCGCCCCTCCATCAACTGTGTGGCCATGACCTACGCGCTGGCACAGGATCCCCAGTATGAGGACTTGATGACCGCCACGTCCAACCTGACCGGCCGGAAGATCAACCGCTTCACCCACCTCCACCAGTCCAGCGACGATCTGGTGAAGAAGGTGAAGATGCAGCGGCTGCTGGGTCAGAAAACGGCCAGCTGCTTCCAGCGCTGCGTCGGCATGGACGCCTTCAACGCCGTCTACTCCACCACCTATGAGATCGACGAGCAGTACGGCACCCACTACCACGAGAATTTCAAGCAGTTCCTCGTCATGGTGCAGGATAACGACCTGACGGTGGACGGCGCTATGACCGACCCCAAGGGCGACCGCAGCAAAGCCCCGCACCAGCAGAACGACCCCGACCTGTTCCTCCGCGTGGTGGAGCGCCGCCCCGACGGTATCGTGGTCAACGGCGCGAAAGTCCACCAGACCGGCGCGGTGAACAGCCACTGGCACATCTTCATGCCCACCATCGCCATGGGCGAGGCGGACAAGGACTATGCCGTGTCCTTCGCCTGCCCCTCCGATGCCGACGGATTGTACATGGTCTATGGCCGCCAGTCCTGCGACACCCGCAAGCTGGAAGAGGGCTGCATCGACGTGGGCAACAGCAAGTTCGGCGGACAGGAAGCGCTGGTGGTGCTGGATCACGTCTTTATCCCCAACCAGTACATCTTCCTCAACGGCGAGTATGAGTTCGCCGGCATGATGGTGGAGCGGTTTGCCGGCTATCACCGCCAGAGCTACGGCGGCTGCAAGGTCGGCGTGGGCGACACCCTCATCGGCGCTGCCGCTCTGGTGGCCGAGTACAACGGCGTGGAAAAGGCCAGCGCTGTGAAGGACAAGCTCATCGAGATGACCCATCTCAACGAGACGCTGTTCTG
>CAZTHY010000128.1:0-3920 GCA_964613205.1 uncultured Oscillospiraceae bacterium | reverse complement strand
ACGGCCCCTTCTGGATGGCCATGCCCGCCGTGGCCGCCATCCTCATCGGCGGCGCGTCGGTGAACAAGGCGTCTATCGCCAACGTGGTGGTGGGCACCATCCTCTATCAGGGCATCGTGACCATGACCCCCACGGTGATGAACGCCGCCTTCCACATGGACATGAGCGAGGTCATCCGTATCGTGGCATCCAACGGTATGATCCTCTACGCCCTGACGAGAAAGACGGAAAGGGGGAGCTGACATGAAAAAGAAGAATTTCGACGTAAAGAGCTTCATCGCCGGCAACTCCGTGCCGATCCTGTTCGTCATCATCTGCGCGGTGATGATCCCCCTGTCCGGCTTGCCCTTTAACTATCTGCTCAACGAGATCATGACGCGGCTGGGACGCAACTCCTTCCTCATCCTGTCCCTCATCATCCCCATCATGGCGGGTATGGGTCTGAACTTCGGCATGACGCTGGGCGCTATGGCCGGTCAGATCGCCCTCATTCTGGTGGCGGACTGGCAGATATGGGGTATCCCCGGCCTTGTGCTGGCGGCTATCCTCTCCATCCCCCTGTCGGTGGCGCTGGGACTGCTGTGCGGCAGCATCCTCAACCGCGCCAAGGGTCGTGAGATGATCACCAGCTACTTTATCTCCTACTTTATGAGCGGCGTCTACCAGCTGGTGGTGCTGTTCATGATGGGCCCCATCATCCCCATCGTCCACAACACGCTGAAGCTGCCCCGCGGTTACGGTATCCGTAACACGGTAAGTCTGCTGCCCATGCGTCAGAGCATCGACAATGCGCTGGCCGTCACCGTAGGCGGCGTGAAGATCCCCGTGCTGACGCTGGCGCTCATCGCACTGGCGTGTTTGTTCATCGTGTGGTTCCGCCGCACCAAGCTGGGTCAGGATATGCGCGCCGTGGGTCAGGATATGAACGTAGCCCGTGACGCCGGTATCAACGTAGACCGCACCCGCATTATCTCCATCGTCATCTCCACCGTGTTTGCCGGCTTCGGCATGATCATCTATTTGCAGAACATGGGCAACTTCTCCACTTACAGCGCCCATACCAACGTGGGTATGTTCTGTATCGCCGCGCTGCTGGTGGGCGGCGCCTCCGTGGAGAAGGCCTCCATCGGCAACGTGTTCCTGGGCGTCATCCTGTTCCACACCATGTTCATCGTGGCACCCAAGGCCGGTACCGTCATCACCGGCGACTCCATGATCGGCGAGTATTTCCGCGTGTTCGTGTCCTACGGTGTCATCACCGTGGCACTGGTGATGTATGAGGCCAAGAAGCGGAAGGAGAACCGCACGCTGGGTCGCCAGCTGGCCATTGAACAGGCGGCGGAGGAGAAGGGAGAGACGGCATGAAAACGACGAAACGCGCATGGATCATCCGTATAGCCGCCGTGCTGCTGCTGGCCGCCATCGCAGCGCTGATGCTGTGGATCGGCCGTGGCCATACCGTCTATCTTGACAACAAGGCGCTGGACGGGTACAATGCTCCTTACAAGATCACCGTCACCCACAAGGGTGAGCAGGTGGCCAAGCTCTACGAAAAGGAGCGCGGCTCCCTCACCAACATCGGCGACAACGTGGAGCTGACGCTGGAGGTCATGGCTGCCAAGGGCGGCAGCGAGACCACCCAGGTCATCACCATCAAGCTGCCCCACAACATGGACAGCATGGTCATCAACCTGCCTGCCCTCATGGGCGGCGCGTCTCAGGACGTGTATTTGGAGGAATTCGTCCCCGTCATCACCGAAACGGCGGATGACGAGGTGCCCGATACCTCCGAGGACATGGGCTTGGGCGACATCTGATCACTTAATATCCGTTACCGTACAGCCCATGTGATACGCATGGGCTGTCGGTGGTGTTATGAAAGGAGAATTTCTATGGCTGTTTTACAGGGCTTGAAGCCGGAGAGCGTATTCCACTGGTTTGAAAAGCTGTGCTCCGTCCCCCACGGCAGCGGCAACACCAGGATCATCAGCGACCTGTGTGTGGACTTTGCCAGGGAGCGGGGTCTGAAGTACCGGCAGGAACCGTGCAACAACGTCATCATTTGGAAGGACGGCACCGCCGGTTACGAAAACGCCGCCCCCATCATTTTGCAGGGTCACATCGACATGGTGTGCGCCAAGACCGACGACTGCACCAAGGACATGGCGGTGGAGGGGCTCGATCTCGTCACCGACGGCGAGTGGGTGTGGGCGGATAAGACGTCGCTGGGCGGCGACAACTGCATCGCCGTGGCCATGATCATGGCCATTCTGGACGACAGCACGCTGGCGCATCCGCCGCTGGAAGCGGTGTTCACCGTGGACGAGGAGGTGGGCATGGACGGCGCCTTCGCGCTGGACTGCTCCGACCTGAAGGGGCGCAAGCTGCTGAATCTGGACTCCGAGCTGGAAGGCGTCGTCACCGTGTCCTGCGCCGGTGGTATGCGGGCGGATTGCCTGCTGCCTGCCGCGCTGACGGAAGTGGACGGTATGAGCGGCTATCAGCTCACTGTGGCCGGTCTCCACGGCGGTCACTCCGGCGGCGACATCCACCTGGGTCGCGCCTCTGCCAATCAGGTGATGGCGCGGACGCTGTACACGGCGCTGGAGCGCATCCCTGCCCTCCGTCTGGCGGCCATGGACGGCGGCAAATTCGACAACGTCATCTGCTCCCGCTGCGACGCATCCATCGCCGTTCCCAAGGGCAGCGAGGGCGAGCTGGAGGCGTGCATCCGTGAATTCGAGGCCGCCCTCCAAAACGAGTATGAGGTCACCGACGGCGGCCTGACGCTGACCTGCGCCCCTACGGCGGTCAAGACCGCCTTCTCCGGCGACGATACCCTCCGTGTCCTCCGCGCGCTGCTGGCCATGCCCCAGGGCATCGAGGCCATGGACACCGACTTTGAGGGGCTGGTGCAGACCTCCCTCAACATGGGCGTCACCCACTTGGACGGCGAGGGGCTTCACGTCACCTTCTCCATCCGCTCCTCCATCGCCTCCCGCAAGGAGATGCTGGGGCAGCGCGTCCGCGCCATCACGGAGATGGCCGGCGGCAGCGTGACGTATCGGGGCGTGTACCCCGGCTGGCAGTACCGGCGGCAGTCGGACTTCCGCGACACCATTATGGCGGCCTACAAGGACATCACCGGCAAGGACGGCGTGGTGGAGGCCACCCACGGCGGCTTGGAGTGCGGCCTGCTCATCGAGAAGCTGCCCGGGCTGGACGCGGTATCCATCGGCCCCGACCTGTTCGACGTCCACTCCGTGCGGGAGCGGCTCAGCGTCCCCTCCACGGAGCGGGTCTACGCGCTGGTGTGCGAAGTGCTGAAGCGCAGCCGCTAAGCAGCCGTACCGCTTTCTAAACACCTGTATACCATATATAGCGTCCCGACACGGTTCGGGACGCTATTTTTGGCCATTTTGCAAGTTGGACTTGCAAAAGCTGCAAGTTTTGCAAGATGAGCCGTCAAAACATTGGTTTACCATTGTAAATAGCTCGACAAGAAAAAATGGCATGGAACGGGAGAAAACGGCGGTTTTCGGCGCTTATGATGGGTAATAGATACAGCATGGCAGGGGAGTGAGAAAATTTTCCCTCTGGAATATGAATTTTTTTAGATTTGCTCTTGCAAAATGTTTCGTGCCGCGCTATAATAGCACCATCGAACGCCGCTCCCGTAGAGCGGCACAGGAAAACCGAATATATTTCATTCAGAAATCAAGGAGAAAGACGATGAAAAAGTTTCTCACTCTCGTGCTTGCACTGGTCATGGCGCTGAGCCTGGTGGCCTGCGGCAACAACGGCGGCAACGACGCCAGCACCGATGATCCCAACGCCAACAAGATCACCGACAACCTGACCTTCACCACCGGCGGCGATGCCGGTACCTACTACGCCTTCGGCGGCGTTATCGCCCAGCA
>CAZTHY010000127.1:0-3934 GCA_964613205.1 uncultured Oscillospiraceae bacterium | reverse complement strand
CCGCCGCGCCGCCCAGCGACACGCCGTAGACCGACAGCTTCCGCCACTTCCGCAGTGCGATCATCACCACCATGGCCAGCAGCCCGCCCATGAGACTGAACAGCAGCGCCGACAGATTGCCGGCGAACACGCCGCCCAGCAGACACCGCACCACCAAGATGGTCAGCGCCTCCGGCGCACCCAGCCGGTACAGGGCGAACACCGTCACGATGTTGGCAAGACCCAGCTTCACCCCAGGCAGGGGGATGAGCAGCGTCACGGGGAACAGCCCTTCCAATGTGCTTAATCCCAGCGCCAGTGCCGAAAGCACGGCGCACAGCGCGATATTTTTCGTCGTCCAGCGCATAGCGTCACCCCACCATCACGTCGGGAGCGGTACCGTCTGCGGCACCCTCCAAATGGATGACCAACTGGGCGGGGAGACAGACGATGGACTGTCCCGCCCTTGTAATGCGTCCCGTGTGGACGCAGTCCTGTGTGGGGCAGGTGCTTTCGCTGACATAGACACCAAGCCCCTCCGAACCCAACAGATCACCGTCATCAAGGGACAGCCACAGCGTATAGCCGTCCTGCCCGTCGATACGCATAGGCGCGTCCGGCAGCTGGGTAAGGGGAATACGCTCCTGCTCCTGCCCGCCCACGGAGATGATCACCGTCAAGTCGCCGGTCTTGCCCAGCGTGGGGACGTAGAACGCCAGCGCGGACACCACCGCCAAAGCCGCCACCAGCGCCAGTATCAGCGCATCGAAGCGGTTGAAGCGGATGTTAGGCTGTGAGCTGTTGGTAGACATAGTTACTATCCTTTACTTCCGTAAATCGGTCTGAAAGACCCTCGGTGTACAGCACGCAGCCATCCGCCGTCACCAGCACCATGTCGAAGTCTCCCTTCTCCCGCCAAAAGGCGATGGCCTCGTCCATCCCCATGACGTACAGCGCCGTGGAGTAGGCGTCGGCGCGGGTGCCCTCGTGCTTATCCGCGTCATAGCGGGTGATGATGGACACGCTGGAAAGATCGCTGCCCACGGCAGAGCCGGTTTTCGGGTCGATGATGTGCTGATACACCGTGCCGTCCTGCACAAAGTTCCGCTGGTACCCGCCGGAGGTGACGACGAAGTGGTCGTCCAGCGCCAGCGTGCAGACCCAGCCCTGCGGGTCGTTGGGATCCTGTATCCCTACGTTCCACGGCTGGCTGTTGCCGCTGCTCCATACATATACGTTGCCGCCTAAATTGGCGCAGGCGCGGGTCAATCCGGCCTCCGTCAGCACGGCGGCGGCCTTGTCGGAGGCGTAGCCCTTGGCAATGCCGCCCAGATCGACGGCGCAGCCCTCGTCCAGCGTCACTTCGTCGCCTGACCATTGGATATGCCCACTGCCTACCAGCGGCAGCAGCGCGTCGATCTCCGACTGCGTCGGAACGTGGGGATCGTCGGACGTGATGCCCCACAGGTCAACCAGCGGGGCAATGGTGGGGTCGAACGACCCGCCGGTTTCCTCGCTGTATGCCACCGCAAGGCGCAGCAGCTCGTCGGTGTCGTCGCCGAGGCGGCCATGACCCTGCTCGTTCAGCAGCGACACGTCGCTGCCCTCCAGCGTGCGGCTCATGTGCTGCTCCAGCGCGTTGATGGTCTGGGACACCTCCGTTATTGCCGCCTTGCCGTTTTCTCCGGTGGCGGACAGCGTCATGTAGGTGTCCATGGCGAACAGGGACAGCTCCTCCGTGGGCGGTTCCTGGTGGCAGCCTGTCAGCGTCAGCACCAGCGCCAGCGCCCACAGGAGACACGTCAGCTTCTTCACAGCTCCCGCCGCCCTTCCAGCGCCCGCATCAGCGTGGCATCGTCGGCAAATTCCAGATGGCCGCCTACCGGTATGCCGTAGGCCAGCCGCGTCACCTTCACGCCGAAGGGCTTCAAAAGGCGGGCGATATACAGCGCCGTGGCCTCGCCCTCCGTGTCGGGGTTGGTGGCCATGATGACCTCCTGTATGCCGCCCTGCGACACCCGCTCCAACAGGGACTTGATGTGCAGGTCGTCGGGCCCCACATGGTTCATGGGGGACAGCACGCCGTGGAGCACATGATAACGCCCACGGTACTCGCGGCTGCGCTCGATGGCGATCACGTCGCGGGGATCGGCCACCACACACAGCGTCGTCTCGTCCCGCTTCTGATCGGCGCAGATGGGACACAGCCCACCGGCGGTGAGGTTCCGGCACACGGGGCACAGCGTCACGGTGCGCTTGGCGGTGGTGATGGCGTCGGCAAAGGCCAGCGCCTCCTCCTCCGGCAGGCTCAGCACGTGGAACGCCAGCCGCTGCGCCGATTTATAGCCCACCCCGGGCAGGCGGGCGAATTGCTCCACCAAATTTTCCAGTGGTGCAGGGAAGTATTCCATACGTTTTTATCCTCTCAGTTCGGCGATCTTGGCGGGGATGTCCGCCGCCTTGTATACGGCGCTGCCCGCCACCAGCACGTTGGCACCGGCGGCGATGCACTGCTTGCACGTCACCGCGTCCACGCCGCCGTCCACCTCCAACTCACAGGTGGGGTTCAGCGCGTCGATGTAGCCGCGGATGGTCTGCACCTTGGGCATCATGTCCGCCATGAAGGACTGGCCGCCAAAGCCCGGCTCCACCGTCATCACCAGAATCAGCTCCACCTTGTCGATGAAGGGCAGCACGGCGCTGGCCGGCGTCTTGGGCTTCACCACCACGCCGGCCTTCTTGCCCTTGGCGTGGATGGCGTCGATGGCGGCGTGGATGTTCTCCTCCGTGTCGGCCTCCACGTGGCAGGTGACCAGATCGGCACCGGCGTCGCAGAACTGGTTGACGTACCGCACCGGCTTTTCGATCATCAGATGAACGTCCAGCGTCAGGTCAGTGGTGGGACGGATGGACTTCACCACAGGGATGCCGATGGAGATGTTGGGCACGAACAGTCCGTCCATCACGTCCACATGGACGTAGTCGGCGGAGGCGATGCGCTGGATATCCCGCTCCAGATTGGCGAAATCAGCGGACAGAATAGAGGGTGCGATCTTGATCATAATGTGTTCCTCCGGTGCAGAGCGATTTATTCAGAGACATTATAGCAAAAGTTACAGCCATTTGCAACGGTGGGAGCGGAAAAAGGAATTTTGTATATTCTGTGAATTTTGCGTAAAAGGGCTTTACCTTTTTTGACTTTTCCTGTAAAATATGCTTTCAGATAATAAGAAGCGGAGACGATTTCTGTATGAATATCTTCCAACGGATGGGCAACGCGCTCTCACGATTCATGTATGGCCGCAACGGTTTTGACCGGCTGGGGCTGACCATGGTGTGGACGGTGCTGCTGCTGGACATTGCGGCCATGATCGTAGGCCGCGACCACACGCTGGCGTATAACGTTCTCAACGCCGTGTCCACGGTGCTGTTCGTGGCGCTGCTGTACCGGATGTTCTCCCGCAATCTGGAGAAGCGCCGCAGCGAAAACGCCCGCTTTATGGAGAAGGTGTGGTACCCTGTCACCCGCCGCATCAACAGCAAAAAGCAGCAGCGCGCCGACAAGGAGCACTGTTACTTCACCTGCCCCAACTGCTCCGCTGTCTGCCGCGTCCCCAAGGGCAAAGGCCGCATCGTCATCACCTGCCCCCGCTGCGGCAATGAAATCCATGGCAAGAGTTAAAAAGAAGCCCGCGAGGGCTTCTTTTTTTGTGGGTAAAAGGGTGAGCGGCGGAGATTTCGTAGGGGCGGACGACTCTGTCCGCCCGATGCAACAGGTGTGGTAGAGGTGCGTAGGGGAGGGGCTCTGCCCCTCCCTTGTTTATCGCAGAGACTTGCGTATTTCGGGCGTAGGGCGGGGTGACCTCACCCCGCCGTTTCGCCGCAGAGCGGCGAACATTTCGTAGGGGTCGATGCGGCCTCGTATATTCCCACGAGGTCTGTCGGGCGCGCGTTC
>CAZTHY010000126.1:0-3948 GCA_964613205.1 uncultured Oscillospiraceae bacterium | reverse complement strand
AAAAAAGAGCGCCGAAGCGCTCTTTTTTAATAATTCTCCTCGATCATGCCCAGGATCTCCGGTTTCAGCGACAGCATACGGCAGATGTTCAGCGCGTCGCGGGGGCAGTCGGACTTGCCCTCTACGCGGTAGAGACCGTAGTTCATGTGTCGGGCGATGACGGCCACGCCGTCCTCGTTGGTGACGGACAGCTCACGGCGGATGGCCTCGGGGTCAACGTCACGCAGACCGATGATCTGATAGTGGACACCGGCGAACTCCGCCACCTTATCATAGTGGGTGGTCAGCAGCGAAATGGCGTTGACGCCGTTGAGGTACCTGGTCACCGCCTGCACGATAAGAGCGCCCTCATCGGGGTTGGTGCCGCGGGCGAATTCGTCCAGCAGGAACAGGGAGTAGCCCTCCTCCACCTTGGCCAGTGCCTTCTGGAAGTGGACGATCTCGGAGCCGAAGCCGGACAGGCCGGACTGGATGGACTGCAAATCGTCAAACAGCATACAGACGTGGTGGAACAGGGGCATTCTGGCGCTTTTGGCGCAGACGAGGAAGCCCGCCTGGAACAGCAGCACGTTCAGCGCCACCGTTTTCATGGCCACCGACTTGCCGCCCATGTTGGCACCGGTGATGACCGCCGCGCCCGCCGTCAGGTCGATGGACACCGGCACGAACCGCCGTCCCTGCTCTGCCAGCAGGTCCACCAGCTCCGGATTCACCATGTCCACCAGCGACAGGTCTTTTTCCGTGATCTCCGGCCTTACGCCGCCGTAGCGCACGGCGAACAGCGCCTTTTGGATGAGGAAGTCCAGCCGTCCCGCCGTGTCGGCATCCGCCAGCAGGTCGTTCACCATAGGTGCCAACGCAGCGCCCATGGCGGCGCGCACCTTCATCTCCTCGCTCTCCTCCTCGGCGCACAGCTTGGTGCGCTCTAAGCGCAGATCGTCCTTCTCGCCGTCGCTTTGGGCGTTGAACAGCTTCTCCTCCACCGCTTTTTTGGCGCGGCGCAGCTCTTTCAGCTTCGGCGTGGCGCTGTCGGGGATGTAGAAGCCGCGGGAGCCGGTGCCGTCGGGATCCAGCACCGCCAGCGCCGGTTTCGGGTCGTGGAAGGCGATACCGTCGAAATGGGTCACCGCGTCGATGTCCGCCAGCAGCGGCCGCAGGTTGTCCAGCCGCTGCAAAAAGCCCTTGATCTCGAACAGCTCCACATGGTCGGGGGTCTCCCCTGCCCCGCAGCGGCGCAGGGAGTTGCGGATGTCCTTCATCTGACACAGCACCGTCATCAGCCGGTTGTAGGTGTCCTTCAATTCGCCGGCGGCAGCGGCAGCCCGCTCCACGTTGTACAGCTCTTTTTCCAGCTCCTCCCGCTCATCGGGGGTATAAAACCGCAGACGGCGGATGCGCTCCTGCCCGAAGGGGGAGCAGCCGTGGAGCGTTTCCAGTGCGTATTGCAGTCCCAGCTTCACGCGGTCGTCAAAATGTACCTCTATCACACCAATTCCTCCTTCACGTTGATGACAGGCGCGTCCACCGCCTGACGCATACGATACAGGAACTCGTCCTTGTCGAACTTCCAGCCGTAGGCGGACACGGGGTTGACGGTGACGCACAGCGTCTTGGCGGCGTCCTCCGTCTCCAGAGCCACGTCGCGGGTGGCCAGCTTGTCCAGCGTGTCGGCGCTGAGCAGCACCTTGCTGGGGTCTTTCACCACGAGACGGCAGTTCCGCAGTACGCCGCTGCGCAGCAGCGGCACCACCATGGTGTCGGTCAGTGCGCCGGTGATGAGGGCAGCGCCGTGCTCCTTGACGCACCCCGCCAGATCGCCGGAGACCTCCGGCGGCAGCGTCTCCGCCTTGGGCAGGTTCATCAGGCGGTAGATATGGGCGGTGTCGGCAATGACCTTGTCCATGCTCATGTGGTAGCTGGCACCGGTGCAGAGAATGACGCCCTCCGCCACGGCGCGTGCGCCTAAGCTCTTGCGCCCCAGTGCGCCGTCGATAACGGACTTGTCGGCGCCCAGCTCAAAAAAGGCCTCCGACACCGCCTTGAGCTGGGTGGTGATGGACGGCCCCGCCAGCTGGACGTAACCGGCGCTGCGGGCTTTCATGATGACCACCTCGCCCAGCGGGGTGGGGATGCCGGTGGTCATCAGGATCTCCTTCGTCACGTCGCCCAGCCGCAGCATATCCTTCGCGGTGGCGATCAGCGTCCCCTCACGGACGAAAATACCGGGCTTTTCCGTGCCGGTGACCACGTCGGTGGACTCGCCGTCCCGCCCGATGGAGGTCAGCCCCAGCGTGCCCTGCAAATGGCCGCCGGTGAGCAGCCAGTTGAGCATGGTGGTCTTACCGGCATTCTTGCACATACCCACGATGGACATGGTGGCCGTCTCGTTGAGCCGCCGGATCAGCTCGTCGCGCATAGCGTACACGCTCCTTCTTCTTTCAGTCAATTTTTGAGTATACCATACGTTCCGGCAAAAAGAAAGGGGGAGAAGCGATTTTGTCCGCTTCTTCCCCTGTTCTTTCGATTTTCTTTATTCCACCGTTACGGATTTGGCCAGATTGCGGGGTTTGTCGATGTCGCAGCCCCGCTCCAGCGCCGTGTAGTAGGACAGCAGTTGCAGCGGGATGACACCCAGCTGAGGCAGCAGCATGGCCTCGGTGCGGGGCACCGTCAACACCTGCTCCACATGGCGGCGCAGCTCGCTCTCGCCGTCCTCCGTGGTCAACGCCAGCACGTTGGCGCCCCGTGCCTGCACCTCCACCACGTTGCTGAGAGCTTTGTCAAAGAGGGGCATATAGGTGGCCACGGCGATGACCGGCGTACCGGGCTCGATGAGGGAGATGGTGCCGTGCTTCAGCTCACCGGAGGCATACGCCTCGGAGTGGATGTAGCTGATCTCCTTCAGCTTCAGGCTGCCCTCCAAGGACAGGGCGTAGTCCAGATTGCGGCCAATGAAGAAGATATGCTCGTGCCTGGCCAGCACCCTGGCGGCGTTCTGAATGGTCTCGGTATTGGCCAAAATGGTCTCCATCTGGTTGGGCAGCGCTTCGATGCCCCGCACCATAGCGGTGTAGGTCTCGTAATCCAGCGTGCCCAGCACGTCACCGAAGTAGAGCCCCAGCAGGTGGAGGACGATCATCTGCGTGGTGTACGCCTTGGTGGTGGCCACGGCGATCTCCGGCCCTGCCCAGGTATACAGCACGTCGTCGGATTCCCGCGCAATGGAGGAACCCACCACGTTGACGATGGACAGCACCCGTGCGCCCCGCTTCTTCGCCTCCCGCAGCGCCGCCATGGAGTCCAGCGTCTCACCGGACTGGCTGATGACGATGACCAAGTCGCCCTGCCCCACCAGCGGGTCGCTGTAACGGAACTCGGAGGCCAGGCACACCTCCACCGGACGGCGCAGCATCCGCTCCAGCGTGTACTTGCCCACCATGCCCACATGGTAGCTGGAGCCGCAGGCGATAATGACCACGCGGCCAATGTCGTGAATGTCGCTGTCGGTCATATTCAGGTCGCTGAGCACCACGCGGCCATCCTGTATCCGCCCCGTAATGGCGCGGCGAACGGCGGCAGGCTGCTCGTAGATCTCTTTGAGCATGAAGTGGGGATAGCCGCCCTTTTCCGCCGCGTCCACGTCCCAGTCGATGTGGTGGCGGGGCTTTTCGATGGGGCGGCGGCGCTCGTTGTAGATGCGGATGCCTTCGCCGGTCAGCACTGCCAGTTCGCCGTCATCCATGTAGATGACATCCCGCGTGTAGGGCAGCAGCGCCGTCACGTCGGAGGCCAAAAAGTTCTCGCCCTCGCCGCAGCCCAGCAGCAGCGGCGCGTCCTTCCGCGCGGCGATAATGCGATCCGGCGTGTCGGAGCAGACGATGCCCAGCGCGTAAGCGCCCTCCACGTCGGAGAGCATACTGTTCACCGCCTCGAACACGTCGCCGCACC
>CAZTHY010000125.1:0-4007 GCA_964613205.1 uncultured Oscillospiraceae bacterium | reverse complement strand
GGTTATGGTCACAAGGGCGTCTGCAATGACTGCGGCTACACCGAAAGCGGCGCGCAGCCCCATGATCTGCGCTTCTACGAGGACACGGGCAATAAGATGCACAGCGAGTGCCCCACCTGCGGCTATCACAGCGATTCGATGGACGTGCCTGCCAGCCCCGCAAATAATCAGCCCCATCGCCCCAGCAGCCGCCCCAGCAGCGGCAGCTCCACCACCACCGAGAAGGTGAACTCCGCCCAAACCGGTGACGTGGGCATCGCCCTCTACGCTGTGCTGGCGCTGACGTCCTACACCGGCTCCGCCCTCGTCATCAGAGGCCGCAAGAGAAAGTAACCCAAGCGAAAGTAACCCAATAAAAAAGAAAGCCCGCAAGGGCTTTCTTTTTTTGCACCATTCCGCCGTTTACTCGCCTTTTCGGGCAAGATAGCGGCGCAGGAAGTCGATCAAATGGGCGGCGGCAGGGGAGGCGGTGTCCACGCTGCGTACCACGAACATGATCTCGCGGTACACCTGCGGCACGGTGGGGCGGGTGACGACGCGATAGGGGTTTTTGGTCAATATCAGCCCGCCCATGTAGCCGATGCACAGGCCGTTTTCAATAAGAGAGAGGATGAGGTTGTCGTCGCGGCTGGTGTACTCCACCCGAGGGGCGATCTTGTTCCGGCGGAACACGCCCATGGCCTCCTTTTGGCTGCCCTCGTCGTACAGCGCCGTGGCTTCCGTCTGATACACCGACAGCGGCACCGCCTCCATGGCAGCGTAGGGGCTGTTTTCCGGCACCACCGCCAAAAAGGGGTCGCGCTGCACCAAAAAGGAGTCGAAGCCCTGCGGCACCGGCGCATCCATGAAGCCGAAGTCCACCTCGTCCCGCAGCAGCATGGAGGTGACACCGGCGTCGTCGCCCTCCCGTATCTCGATGCTGATGTTGGGGTAGAGCGCCTTGAACTCCTTCAGCACCGGCGCCAGCACATGGCAGGAGACGCTGGAAAAGGTACCGATGCGGACGTGGCCGATCTCCAGCCCTTTCAGCTTGGCGGCCTGCTCGTTGACGGCCTCCGCCGCGTCACGAAGCTGCTTGATGTAGGGCAGCATCTGTGCGCCGTCGCTGGTCAGCACCACGCCGGACTGGCTGCGGCGCAGCAGCGTCATTTGCAGCTCATCCTCCAGCGAGCTGATGATCTGGCTGACGGCGGACTGGGAATAGTTGCAGTACATGGCGGCTTTGGACATACTGCCCAGCTCAGCGGCTTTCAGAAATACGGCATATTTGGAATACGACACGGGGGACACTCCTTTCTTCTTGATGGGTACTTAACGACCACTATAATACCAGTTTTTAGCAGACGTTGTCAATCCGTTTGCGGAGTTTTCCGGAACATAGACAGGTCGCCGCAACCGTTTTCACGGCTGCGGCGCACTGCCCGGTAAGAGAAAATGGAATTGGCTATCAGTTTTTCAGTTCGCCGGACTTGAACTTGTCGCGGATGTCGCGCCACAGGTCCATATCCACGCCCTCAAAGCCCTTGACGCCCTTGAACTTGTCGGGGTCAAAGACGGGGTCGAGACCCTGCTTCTGCTGGCTTTCAAAGTCGCGCAGCAGCTTGATGGCCACAGGCACGCTCAGCAGCAGGAACAGGTAGTTGATCCACACGATGAGGCCGAGGCCGGTGTCGCCCAGATCCCACGCGCGGTTGGCGGCGATGACGGAGCCATAGACGGCGGCCAGGCAGAACACACCGTAGCAGACCTTGGTGACCCACGCCGGCTCATTACCCTTGCCCAGGAAGAAGTAGGACACGGAGGAGGCGGTGCTGTAGCACTGGTTGAGGATGGTGGTGAAGGCGAAGAAGAACAGTGCCACGGCGACGAACTGGGAGCCGAAGGGGAGGATGGTGTTGACGGCGGCCTGTACCCAGGTGGCGTCGGCACCCACGGTGCCCATGCCGGTGAACAGGAAGCTGCCGTCGGCGCCCTGCACGCTGTAGCAGCCGGTGATGACCAGCATCAGGCCGGTAGCGGTGCAGACGAAGAGGGTGTCGATGTACACGGAGAAGGCCTGTACCAGACCCTGCTTGGCGGGGTGGGAGACCTCGGCGGAGGCGGCGGAGGGAGTAGCGGTGGCCATACCGGTCTCAGAGGAGAAGATGGCACGCTTGGTACCCCAGATCATAGCGCTGCCCATGGCGGCACCGATGATCTGATCGGCGCCGAAAGCGCTCTTGAAGATCAGGGAGAAGGCGGCGGGGATGGCCTGATAGTTGACGGCCAGAATGACCAGCGCCACCAGAATGTAGATGACGGACATGATGGGCACCACGATCTCCGCCACGCGGGCGATGACCTTGACACCGCCAAAGACGATGACGCCCAGCACCACGGCGATGCCGATACCGCAGACGATGGGAGGGATACCGAAGGCGTTGGTCAGCGCGGTGGACATGGCGTTGGAGTGCACCAGCGTCTGGGTGAAGGCCAGCGTAGCGATGAACAGGACGGAGCAGATGGCGCCCACGACCTTCCACTTGTCGCCGATGTAGTAGACCCAGCCGCCCTTATACTCGCCGTTGATCTTCTTCTTATGGAGCTGGGACAGGGTACATTCCACAAAGGTGGTGGCGGAGCCGACGATGGCGATCATCCACATCCAGAACAGGGCGCCGGGGCCGCCGGCACAGATGGCGGTGGCCACGCCGACGATGTTGCCGGTACCTACACGGCCGGCGATAGCCAGCGTGAAGGCCTGGAACGAGGAAAGGCCGTTTTCGGAGGCTTTGCCGTTGAACAGCAGACCCACCATTGTTTTCAGCTTGCGTACCTGCACGAAGCGCAGACAGATGGTAAAGATCAGTCCGGAGCCGAGTGCGAGGAACAGCATGGGGTTGGACCATAGGGCAGTGTTGATTTTACCAATGACATTCCACAGTGCTTCCATTGTTGTCTCTCTCTTTCTTCTATAATTTCTCGTGCCGCTGTGTGGAGTGGTACAGCAGCGCTGTGAACAAATTATGACACAAAAATGGCGGTTTTGGTTCACGGCCATGGTGATAAAGAACTTCACAAATCGTGATACCCACCCTTTTTGGCAGGGGAAATCGGCAGTTGCAACAAAATAAAAGCGCTGAAATTGTTGAATATGCAAAGGAAAACAGGCCAAAAACGAAAAATCGTTTCCCCATAGGAAACGTAAGAAGAAAACGTGAAGTTGAGTATCACATTTGGTGATTATCAAAGCGACGCTTTTTTGTTATAATCGAGCTAAGACAGCAGCGGCGCGTCGCTGCGCGACTTATCTTTCTGAACAAAAAAGGAGATCGGAATCATGTCAACGAAGAATACGGTCATCATGGACGGCAATCAGGCCGCTGCCTATGTGTCCTACGCCTTTACCGAAGTAGCAGGCATTTTCCCCATCACCCCCTCCAGCCCCATGGCGGAGCACGTGGATGAGTGGGCGGCCAACGGGAAGAAGAATCTGTTCGGCCAGCCGGTGCAGGTGGTGGAGATGCAGTCCGAGGGCGGCGCAGCCGGTACGGTACACGGCTCCCTCCAGTCCGGCGCACTGACCACTACTTATACCGCCTCTCAGGGTCTGCTGCTGATGATCCCCAATATGTATAAGATCGCCGGCGAGATGCTGCCTGGCGTGTTCCACGTTTCCGCCCGTACCCTCAGCGCCCATGCGCTGTCCATCTTCGGCGACCACAGCGACGTGATGGGCGTGCGCAGCACCGGTTTTGCGCTGCTGGCCTCCTCCTCTCCTCAGGAGGTCATGGACTTGGGCGCAGTGGCGCATCTGAGCGCCATCCACTGCCGTATGCCGTTCCTCCACTTCTTTGACGGCTTCCGCACCAGCCACGAGATCCAGAAGATCGAGGCGCTGGACTATGAGGATCTCCGTCCGCTGGTGGATATGGACGCGCTGCGGGCGTTCCGCCGCAACTCCCTCAATCCTGAGCATCCCGCCACCCGCGGCACCACCGTCAACCCCGACATCTTCTTCCAGTGCC
>CAZTHY010000124.1:0-4021 GCA_964613205.1 uncultured Oscillospiraceae bacterium | reverse complement strand
CGATCTTCAGCACGCAGGAGAAGCAGGAGCCGTCCATGTGCATGGTAGCGCCCAGCGGGATGACCATTTCCGCCACGTCCTTGCTGATACCGGTGGCCTCGGCCTCTTCCAGATTGGTGGGGATGGTGGCCACCGACGAGCAGGTGCCCAGCGACACCACGGCGGGCTTGGTGATATGGCGGAACATGGTCTTGACACCGTGCTTGCCGCCGCCAAACCAGGCAAACAGCGGGAAGGCGGTGAAGATGTAGACGAAGCACAGGGGGTAATACACCACCATGGCACGGCCATAGCCCTCCACCACCTGTGAGCCGTAGGTGGCCACCAGATCGGCGAAGATGGCAAAGAAGGCGACGGGCGCGTAGTAGGTGATGATCTGGACGAACTTCAGCATGACGGCGGACAGGGCGTTGAGCCACTGGGCAATGAGGCCGTCGGGCCCCTGGGCGGCGTTGGTGGCAAAGCCGAACAGCAGGGAGAACACGATGAGGGGCAGCATGGCCTTACGGGTCAGCAGTCCCACAAAGTCGCTGGCGGTGAAGAAGTTGACGATGAGGTCGGAGAGGGAGGCGTATTCGCCCATTTCCTCCGTGTCGAACGTCGTCCACGCCTGCACCACCGGTGGGAACGCCTTCATCAGCACGAACATGATGAACGCGGCGATGAGGCCGGTGATGACGAAGGTACCCACGGTGGTGCCGAGGATTTTTCCGGCGCGGCGGCGGTTGTTCATCCCCGCCACGGAACCGGCGATGGACGCGAACACCAGCGGCACCACCACGCAGAACATCATGTTGATGAACACGGTGCCCAGCGGCTTGATGGTGTGGCCGAAGTCGGGGGCGAACCAGCCCACCACGCAGCCCAGCACCATGGCACCCAGCATGATGGCCAGGAACGTATAGTTTTTCAGAACCGATTTCTTTTCCATTATGATCTACTCCTTAACTCGTAGTACCGTTTGAGTGGTTACAGGTACTATTATATGAGCATTTTAATCAAAGTAAATCATAAAAATTGCGGCTTTATTTGCAAATCGTGCCTTTCTCGCCGCTGTCAGACGAGGGGCTGCGGCCAAAGTGCTTTTTATAGGCGCGGGAGAAGGTGGAGTAGTCCTGATAGCCGCACTGCTCCGCCGCCTCCGCCGGTGTCTGTCCCTGCGCCAGTAATTGCTGCGCCAGCAGCAGCCGCTTCTCCGTCAGATAGCCGTGGATGGAGTAGCCCGTCTCCTGCCGGAAACGGCGCATCATGTGGTACTTGCTGATGTAGAAGCGGCCGGCCAGATCGTCGATGGACAGCGGCTCCGTCAGGTGGAGGTTCAGGTATTGCAGCAGCGACACCACCTTGCTGTCGCCGCCGGCGGCGCCTACGCCCTGCCCCATGCGGCAGACGCGGTTCACCTCCACCATCAGCTCCGTGAACAGCGCACGGCGCAGCAGCGCCGCACCATAGCCGCCCTGTGCCACGATGGAGGCCAGCATTTCGAAGAGAGGCCGCACCCGTGTGCCGAAGCTGTCACGGTAGACGTACTGGAACGTCTCCTGCGCCCGCCGGAAACACTCCGAGGGGTCGCAGTCCCCCTCCGCCATGGATTCCAGATAGGCGGGCGAGATGTAGAGGATCATCCGCTCGTAGTAGTCCCCCTCCTCCACCAGCGGCCGGTGGATGCTGCCGCGGCCTACCAGCACGAAATCGCCGGGGGTCAGGTCGTACCGCTCGCCCTCCACGGCGTAGCCCGCCCGCCCCGCCAGGAGGATGATGATTTTATGAAAGGAATGGTAGTGGTATCCGATGTGGGCGGCCTTGTCGTCCCCTAAATGGAACAGCCGGAAGGGTTCTTTCAGGTAGCCCCGCTCCTCATATTGTAACGGTTCCATACGTCACCTCCGCACTTTTTGCCCATAGTATACCACAGGTATTGCAAAAAATGCAAGCATTGGCCGGATTTTTTAACCGATTTGCAAATTTTGTTTCCAATTTGTAATTTTTTTGTAGCTTTTTCGATAGACTTATGTTATAATGCCCCCTGTGGGCAAGACGGCGGCTGCGCCGCTGCCCTCACGAAACCAAGATTCCCGAGGTATTTCCATGTATCCCATGTATTTGAAACAGATCGCGGCGGGGCTGTCCGCCCTGACGGTGCTGACCGGCGCCGTCACCGTTACCGCCTCCGGTGCGGAGACGGACACCGACCGCTCCGAAAGCTATACCGCTGCCGTAGAGGTGCTGGCCGCCAACGGCGTGGCCGCCGGCAGCGCCACCTCCCTCAAGACCACCGAGGGTCTGCGGCTGGCGGAAGAAGCCGGTCTGCTGGAGGGCGAGGAACTGACCCTTACCGAGCTGGCGGCACAGGCGCTGCTGCGGGAGACGGAGGAGCTGCAAAAGCAGAACTTTTTGGACACCTACGACGGCGTGCTGGTGGACTGCGACAGCTACATCACCCTCCGCGCTGAGCCGGACACCTCCGCCAAGCGGCTGCGTACCATCTTCGACGGCAAGGTGGCACACCTGCTGGACGTCTACGACGATGAGTGGTATCTCGTCTCCTACGGCACCGACACCGGCTATGTCCTGTCCGAGTACTGCCAGCCGGTGAGCTACGCCGACTACGAGGGCACCGACGCCACCTCCACCCTGATCGAGGACATCATCGCCCACTCCTATACCTATTTAGGCACCCCCTACCGCTACGGCGGCACCGGCTACGGCGGCATCGACTGCTCCGGCTTCACCATGAAGGTGTTCGGCGCGTTCGGTTACAGCCTGCCCCACGGCGCTACCAGCCAGTATTATATGTGCCGCGGTGTCACCACCGAGGAACGCGCCCCCGGCGATCTGGTGTTCTTCGCCACCGGCGGCAGCGGCATCGGCCATGTGGGCATCTATCTGGGCGGCGGACAGTTCATCCACTCCAGCACGTCCAGCGGCGTCATCATCAGCTCCCTGTATGAGAGCTACTACGCCCGCACTTACCTCTTCGCCGGCCGACTGGTGGAGGGTTGAGACACAAAATCACACAGCACGGAAGTCCGGTTGCCCGCCGGACTTTCTTTTTCTTTATGCAACTTTTTTGCGTATTCGCATAATTATTCATTCATGCAAAATATTCTCCGTCTTTTTGCCGTGGAATTCCCTGCTTTTGCTTGCGCTAAATAGACATCTTGCACAAAATCCTAAAATTTAGGGAAAAATTATGCAAAAAGGTGTTGACATTTATTCACGGCAGGTATATGATAGCCACTGTCAGGAGGGAACACCCCTCACCAACCAAGTCTATACACCGGCAGGACGCCGTCTGATATAGAACCACAACTATTCTGAAAGGAAGTACATACCATGAAAAAGTTTTTCGCAATGATGCTGGCGCTGGTCATGGCGCTGAGTCTGGTAGCCTGCGGCAACAACGACGCTCCCGCCGCCAACCCCGATGAGCAGGGCACCGAGCCCGAAGCCAAGACGACGCTGGTGCTGGGCACCTCCGCCGACTACGCCCCCTTTGAGTTCATGTATCCCGACGACAGCGGCGAGATGGTCTACGGCGGTATCGACGTGGCCGTGGCGCAGTACATCGCCGACGAGATGGGTCTGGAGCTGCAGATCGAGAACTTCGGCTTCGACAACCTGCTGACCTCCCTCGATAAGGGCGACTTCGACATCGTGCTGGCCGCTATGGAGGCCACCCCCGACAGACTGGAAAACGCTGACTTCTCCGATCCCTACTACACCGACGTGCCTCCCGCACTGCTGGTGAAGGCGGACAAGGCCGACAGCTTCAAGACGCTGGCTGACCTCAACGGCAAGTATGTGGGCGCGCAGACCGCTACCACCAAGCTGGACATGGTGGCCGAGATCGAGGGTGCTTCCCCCGTGGCGCTGCAGTCCGTGCTGGATCTGGTGAACGAGCTGGTGTATGACAAGGTGGACGCCATCCTGCTGGACGGCGGTGTGGCACAGCAGTACGCCGATGCTAACCCCGATCTGGTCATCGCCGAGGCCTCCGCTGAGCTGGGTCAGGCTGCTC
>CAZTHY010000123.1:0-4032 GCA_964613205.1 uncultured Oscillospiraceae bacterium | reverse complement strand
AGGAGCAGGCGTGGCAGCGGGCAGGCGACCTCTTTGAGCTGGTGGGCATCCCCCGTGAGCGGGTGCGCCAGTATCCCCATGAGTTCTCCGGCGGCATGAAGCAGCGGGCTATGATCGCCATGGCGCTGGCCTGCAACGCCAAGCTCATCATCGGCGACGAGCCCACCACCGCGCTGGACGTGATGATACAGGCGCAGATACTGGAGCTGCTGGAAAAGCTGCGCCGTGAGATGGGCATGGGTATGATCCTCATCACCCACGACCTGTCTATCTTGGGCGAGACCTGCGACCGTATCGCCGTCATGTACGCCGGTAAGATCGTGGAAATGGGCACGGTGGAGGACATCTTCCGCCGCCCTGCCCATCCCTATACACGCCGTCTCATCGAGTGCTTTCCCGACATCGAGCGGGGACGCGCCATCCCCGACGGCATCCCGGGCTATCCGCCGGATTTGGTGGAGCCGCCCACCGGCTGCCGGTTCCATCCCCGCTGTCACTGCGCCTGTGAGGACTGTCACCTCAAGGAGCCGGAGACGCGGCAGATCGGCGAGAAACATTTCGTGGCCTGTCATCTGAGGGAGGTGGAAGCATGACGGAGAAGAAGCCCTTGGTGCAGGTGGAGAATTTGCAGGTACACTTCCCTGTAAAGGATAACGCCGCCAGCACCCTCTTTGGCAGCAAGCGCGTGCTGAAAGCCGTGGACGGCGTCAGCTTCACCATCCACCGCGGCGAGATTCTGTCGCTGGTGGGCGAGTCCGGCAGCGGCAAGACCACCACCGGCAAGGCCATTCTGCATTTGGCGCCCGTCAGCGGTGGTCAGGTGCTGTATGACGGCCAGCCGGTAGGGGACACCTTCAAGGAGCTGCAAACGTTCCGCCGCAAGGCGCAGATGATCTATCAGGATCCCTATCAGGCGCTGAACCCCCGTATGTACATCTCCGACATCGTGGGCGAGGCGCTGGATGTCAACGGCCTTGCCCAAAACGCGGAGGAGCGCGCCTCCCGCATCGCCAAAGCCCTCTCCAACGCGGGGCTGACGCCGCCGGAGGACTATCTCTACCGCTATCCCTACTCTCTCTCCGGCGGACAGCGGCAGCGTGTGGCCATCGCCGGTGCGCTGGTGATGGAGCCGGAATTCGTGGTGGCGGACGAGCCGGTGTCCATGCTGGATGCCAGCATCCGTACCGGCATCATCAAGCTGATGCTGGAGCAGCGGGAAAAGCTGGGGCTGGCGTATCTGTTCATCACCCATGACCTGTCGCTGTCGTGGCTTATTTCCGACCGGATCGCCATTATGTACCTGGGCAGGATCATGGAGATCGGCACCGCCGACGAGATACTCCGCCACGGTGTCCACCCCTACACGAAAGCCCTTATCAACATCATGCCGGTGCCCGGCAAGACCCGCACGGAGCGCCGTGCCTTATTGGAGGGCGAAACGCCCAACGCCGCCGCGGTGGTGGAGGGCTGCAAGTTCGCCTCCCGCTGCCCCTACTGCACCGACCGCTGCCGCCATGAAGCACCGGCGCTGCGGGAGGTAGCGCCTGACCATCTGGCGGCCTGCCATCTCATGGAGGGCAACGCATGAACGAAAAACGACTGCTGGCGGACCTGGCCGCCCTCATCGCCATTCCCTCCCTCACCGGCGAGGAACAGCCCTGCCGACAGGCGCTGGACTTCGTGCTGCGCAGGGCGCAGGAGATGGGTATGCGCACCGGCATCACCCGCGAGGGCGACGCCGGCTGGGCGGAGATCGGCGAGGGCAGCGTGACGCTGGGCATTTTAGCCCATGTGGACGTGGTAGGTGTGGGCGACATGGAAAAGTGGCGCAGCGACCCCTTCACGCTGACGGAAAAGGACGGCCAGCTCTATGGCCGCGGTGTGGAGGACGACAAAGGCCCCGTGCTGCAATGCTTGTACGGCATGGCAGCGCTGCTGGAGGAAAAGGTGCCGCTGCGGAAGAAGATCCGCCTCATCGTCGGCACCGGCGAGGAGAGCTGCTGGACGGACATGGTGCATTACAAAGAGCAGTTCGGCACCCCCGACTACGGCTTTTCCCCCGACGCGGCATTCCCCGTCTACCACGCGGAAAAGGGCTACGCCGATGCGACGCTGACCTTTGACGCGCCGGAACTGGCGGAGCTTACCGCCGGTGACAGTCCCAACACCGTGCCGTCCTTTGCGCGGCTGCGGTATCAGGATGGCCGTGAGCTGACGGCCACCGGCGTGTCCGTCCACTCCTCCGCACCGGAGAAGGGGGACAATGCCATTCTCCGTCTGGCGGAAAAGGCCGACGATGCCGCACTGTGGCGGTTCCTGCGGGAGATGTTCTCCACCGATTGCCCCGCCGTGGTGCTGGGACTGGACGACGGCAGCGACACCTATCAGGGTGTCTGCGTCGGCACCACCGTCTGCGCGCCCACGGTGCTGTCCCTGAAGGACGGCAAGGCGGTGCTGAACATCAACATCCGCTTCCGCCCGGGCGTTACCGCAGGCGATCTGCAAGCGGCCTTTGACAAGCTGGCGGCGGAGTACGGCTTCGGGTTTACTCTTAAGAGCGACAGCGAGCCGATGCTGGTGCCGCCGGACAAGCCCTTCATCCGCGCCATGAACGAGGTAGGGGAGCAGTTCGGCATCGAGAGCGGCTGCTATACCGCCTCCGGCGCTACCTATTGCAGCGCCTTTCCCAACCACGTCGGCTGGGGGCCTACGCTGCCGCCGGATGAGGGCAGCGCCCACGAGGAAAACGAACATACCGCCCGCGCCGATTTCTTCCGCGTGGCGGAGGTCTACGCGGCGTATCTGCGCCGCAGCGCACAGGAGGTGGAGTGATGCAGCAGTTCCCTGTCTCCATGGAGGAGATCACCCAGTGGACGGTGGATATGGTGTCCATCCCCTCTTACCCGGGCATACCGGCGCAGGAGCACGCGGTGGCAGCGTACATCAAGGCGGTGTTCGACCGCGAGGACATCCCCTGTGAGATACAGGAGCTGCCGCAGGGACGTGCCAACGTCATCGCCCGCGTGGCGGGCACCGGCGGCGGCCGGACGCTGCTCTTTAACGGCCACATGGACACCGTGCCGCCCTACGACATGGAGGACGCCTGCACGCCCCGCATGGTGGACGGCTGTCTCTATGGCCGCGGCACTGCCGATATGAAAGGCCCCTTGGCCACCATGATGGCGGCGGTCATCGCCGTGAAGCGGCTGGGGCTTTCCCTGCGGGGTGACGTGGTGTTTACCGGCGTGGCCGACGAGGAGGAGGGCAGTCTCGGCGCCATCCACCTCATCGAAAGCGGCATCAAGGCCGACGGTGTCATCGTCGGTGAGCCGTTGTCCACGCCGGTGCTGGGCATCGTCCAGCGGGGCTTGGAGTGGTATCAGGTGGACTTCACCGGCCGCACCGTCCACGGCGGCGCCCAGAGCGAGGGCATCAACGCCATCGAAAAGGCGGGACATTTCCTCCGCGCCGTGGAGGAGCGCCTTGCGCCCGCCCTGCAAACGCTGCACCATCCCATGCTGGGCACCAGCAGCGTCAATATCGCCGTCATCCACGGCGGCACACAGCCCTCCACCGTGGCGGGACACTGCACCGTGTCGCTGGATCGCCGGTTCCTGCCCAACGTGGAGACGTATGAGCAGGTGACGGCGGGGCTGCAAGCGCTGCTGGACGAGCTGGCGGCGGAGGACAAGGATTTCCATGCGGAGCTGTCCGTCCTGCCGGCCAGCGTCATGGAGCGGGGCTACGTCCATCAGGGCTTCGAGACGTCGCCGGACGACCCGCTGGTGCAGAGCTGTATCGCCGGCGGCGGTGCGGTGCTGGATGCGCCGCCCACCTGTGCGCCGGTGCCCTGCTGGACGGACGGCGGATTGCTGTCCCACTACGGCCACATCCCCACGGTGGTGTGGGGCCCGGGCACCATGGCGGTGTGCCACAGCAAGGAGGAGCACATCCGCCCCGACGACATGACCCGCTGCGCCAAGGCGTATCTGGAGACCATCAAGCGGTTCTGTGCATGAAAAAATCTCCCCC
>CAZTHY010000122.1:0-4124 GCA_964613205.1 uncultured Oscillospiraceae bacterium | reverse complement strand
AGGCGGGCAACTATCAGATCGACCTGCTGCTGGCCAACGTCTGCAAGCAGAACGTCACCCGCTTCCCCTATGAGATCGTCCGTCTGGCCGAGGACATCGCCGGCGGCCTGATGGTCACCATGCCCAGCGAGAAGGACTTCACCTCCGCCACGGTGGTAGGCCGCGAGGGCGAGACTATCGGCGACATCTGCAACAAGTACTTCGCCACCCACGAGGGTGTCAGCACCGAGGATCGCCAGCGTATCCTGCGGTTCTTGGAGAATATGTGCCTCGGCGCATCGGCGGTGGGCTACCGCACCGAATCCCTCCACGGTGCAGGTTCCCCGCAGGCGCAGCGGGTGATGATCGCCCGTCAGGGGAACATTCAGGGCAAGAAAAAGCTGGCGAAGAACATCGCCGGTATTCAGGACTAAAGAAGGAGCAACGCAAATGGACACGAAATATTGCTTTTCCAAGGCGGCGCAGAACTACCCGCCCTCCGGCATCCGCAAGATGTTCGATCTGGCGGCCAAGTACCCCAACGCCATCAAGCTGACGGTGGGCGAGCCCAACTTCGACACGCCTGCCTATATCAAAGAGGCCGCCAAGAAGGCCATGGACGCAGGTGAGACCCACTACACGCCCAACGCCGGCATGACGGTGCTGCGTCAGGCGGTGGCGGAGAAGTATCAGAAGGCCTACTGGGACGGCTACACCGCCGGTCATGTGATGGTCACCGTAGGCGCCATGGAAGGCCTGATGCTGACCATGATGCTGCTGCTGGATCCCGGCGACGAGATTCTGGTGCCGGATCCCTGCTTCCCCAACTACTACGGTCAGGCGTCCCTCACCGGTGCCGTGGCCAAGCCGGTGCCCACCTACGAGGAAAACGACTACCGCATGATGGCGGCGGACATCGAAAAGTGCATCACGCCCCACACCAAGGCGCTGCTGCTGAACTCCCCCTGCAACCCCACCGGCGCCGTGCTGACCCGTGAGGACGTGCTGGCCATCGCCGAGGTGGTGAAGAAGCACGACCTGTGGGTGCTGTCCGACGAGCCCTATGACAGCATCGTCTACGACGGCGTGGAGCCCTTCAGCATCGCTCAGGTGCCGGAGGTGCGGGAGCGTGTGTTCGTGCTGAACAGCTTCTCCAAATCCTACGCCATGACCGGCTGGCGTGTCGGCTACGTGGTCGCTCCCGACACCGCTTGCGTGGCGAAAATGGCGCAGATGAACGAGGCCATCGCCTCCTGCGTCTCCAGCTTCTCTCAGGTGGCGGCGGCAGAGGCGCTGAAAAGCACCGACTGCGTGCAGCGGATGGTGGCGGACTACACCCGCCGCCGCGACATCCTCATCGACGGCATCAATGCCATCCCTGGCTTCTCCTGCAAGAAGTCGGCCGGCAGCTTCTACGCCTTCGCCAACATCAAGGCGTTTGGCAAGACGTCTCAGGAGTTCGCCGAGGAGCTGCTGGTGAACGCCGGTGTCGTCACCGTGCCCGGCTCCGCCTTCGGCGCGTGCGGCGAGGGCTATCTGCGGCTGGTGTTTGCCAACTCCGACGAGAACCTGAAAGAGGCCGTGCGGCGCATCGGCGCGTATGTCCGCAAGGCATACCCCGACATGAAGTGATTGCCCGCGGCGGTACTTTGTGCTATACTGTGAAAAAACGGTGCAGGAGGTCAATATGGAGAACATTTTGAAGAAAAAACTGCAAAACGGCGAGAAGCCGCTGGGTACGTTCGTCGGCACCGGCTGCGCCGCCGTGGTGGAGTGCCTCGGCTGCGCGGGGCTGGATTTCGTCATCCTCGACAATGAACACAGCCCCATCGAGGCGGAGACCACCGCTGAGCTGGTGCGGGCGGCGGAACGGCGGAACATCACGCCGCTGGCGCGTGTGCGGGAGATCAGCCGCCCCGCCATCCTGAAGGTGCTGGACGTGGGCGTACAGGGGCTGATCGTCCCCAACGTCCACAGCGTAGCGGACGTGGAGGCGGTGGTGAACTACGCCAGGTACGCGCCGCTGGGTCAGCGGGGCTTCTGCCCTTCCCGCAAGGACGGCTGGGGCACCGATCCGCTGGGCGCGGTGCCGGATACTATGGCGCATTTCAATGCGGAAACGCTCATCATCCCCCAGTGCGAGACGGCGGAAGCGCTGATGGTCATCGAGGATATCGTGGCCATGGAGGGCGTGGACGGCATCTTCGTGGGGCCCTTCGACCTGTCCATCTCCATGGGAATGCCCGGGGCGTTCGAGGACGAGCGGTTCAAGGCCGCGCTGACGCGGATCCTGACGGCCTGCCATAACGCGGGCAAGCCCTGCATCATGTTCGCCGGTGACGGCGCTGCCGCCGCCATGCGCTTCAGCCAGGGCTACGACGGCGTGGCCATGGGCATCGACGCCACCCTCCTCATCTCCGGCGTCCAAGCGCAAATGCAAGCGTGCAGGGGATAAACAAAACAAACAAGACCTCCGGTTCACCGAACCGGAGGTCTTGCTGTTGCAGGGAAGTGGGAGATAGGTTTTACACCTTCTCGTAAGTAGCCAGACCGTAGTTGTAGAGGAGGTCGCCATTTTCGGTGAAGGTCAGCTCTACGTTGGGGTCGATGGCTTCGCCCATGATCTCGCCCTCCACGTCGGCGACGTAGAAGAGCTTGCCGTCCCGCTCCTCCCAAGTGGTGGACATGACGGGGAAGTACTCCGCGCCCTCGGGGATCTCCATGCCCTCGGCGGCGGCCATCTCCCGCAGCTCGTCGTCCACGGCCATGACGGTGTTGAGCTGACCGTCAGCGGTGAACTCCAGCAGCATCTTGGCCGATTCCTCGAAGGTATCGACAAAGTCGGCGGGGACGTTATCGCGGGTATAGGTCACAAGACCGTCGGCGGAGGGGACATTCAGCGCTTTCAGCGCCCATCTTCCGATAATATCCATGTGCCGCCTCCTTACGCCCAGGGGTCGGCGGCCTTCGGCGTGCGGACACCGGTGAGCAGGTACTGCTCCCACAGGAACCACTTGCCGTCGCTGCCGCGCTGACGCAGCTTGATGGGGCGGGGCGCATCGGCACCGCCGCAGGGGACGAACACCTTCCAGTAACCGGCCTCGTCGTCGGCGGTGTGGTTGCTCTCGATGACGATGGTGTAGGGCTGGGTGGGGGTGTAGTTGTTGTCGGGGGTGGAGCCTACGAAATAGGTGAAGGGCAGGTAGGTCTTGCCGTCACGGAAGCGGTCGTTGAGGAAGGAGATCTCCTGACCGTTCAGGGGACGGGGGCCGCGGAGCCAGTTCAGCATCTCGGTGCCGATGTTCTTGTCGGCGGCGTAGGCGCACAGTGCCAGCACCGTCAGGGCAGCCGTCTTATAGGGGGTGTCCAAGCTGGCCTCCGGCAGCGCTTGCATTTGGGCAAGGCTCTCCGGCAGGGCGGCGAAGGTGAAGGTCTCCCGCTTGGAGGTGACGGCCGACTGCACGGCGGAGGTGACCGCCTGCTGGGCGGAGTTTTTCAGCTTATCAAAGATACTCATAGTCATTTCTCCTTTCTTCGCGTAGGTGGGACTCAGTCCTGCGGATAGTAGTCGAAGTACTCGTAGGTGGGACGCAGCAGCATATACCCCTCGCCAAATTCGGCGTAGAAGGGCGGGGTGGAGTAATCCTCGCCATAGGACATATACAGCATTTCGCGGGAGATAGGCAGCCGCACGGGGAAGGCGCCGCCCACCATGGTGCCGATGTCATTGTAGACGTCCAGACACAGGAACTCGCCGTCCATCCACCATGTACCGTGGGCGTAGCGGTAGAAGTAGTACTCGCCGTCCTCCTCGGTGGTGTAGTAGATGGCAGCGCCGCCCACGGCACCCTCGCCGCCCTCGGTGTCCAGCGTCAGATCCAGCCGCCAGCCGTTGAAGGCCATCCAGGAGGTGTTGGCCAGATCCTCATCGGTAGGCACCTGCCAGATGTCATCCGCGCTCAGCAGGTCTTCCTGCGTGCCGTAGTCACCCAGATTGGTGAAGTCCAGCAGCATATCGCCGTAGTCGTTGTGGCCGGGCACGGCTGCGCCGCCGGTCTCCCAATCGATCATCGGCCACCAGGACAGGTCAGTGCCATCGCTGCCGGTGATGTCGATGCACAGATCGGGGTCATTGCCGTTGTTGG